>JANRKI010000058.1:0-36620 GCA_033763535.1 Fimbriimonadaceae bacterium
TCGTCCTCCTGCCGGAATCGATTTGCGGCGGCGCGAAGCACGCCCGCGCGGTCGTCCACGAGCAGAATCATCTTCAGTTCGCTGAGCGCTTGTTCGCCCTTGCCGTACTTTTCGGACAGCAGAAGGTATTCGGCCAGGGCCGGAAGCTCGAAGATCGGCATCCAGGGCTTGCCGTTTTCTAGACGCGGGGCGTTCTGGCGCCCGAGTTTCATGTTGGTTACGATTTCCTCGAAGACCTCAAGGCACCGGGCGTCGTTGAGGCGATCAATGTCGCGGGCCACCGAAGCGGCGGTGAGCGGGTTCCAGTACGAGTTTTTGGTCAGTTCGACCAGCGGTCCGACCGCCGTTCGGTCGCCGGACTGAACTCGCTTGAGCATCGGAAAGTACTCGGACTTTTCCCACGCCCGAGTCTTTTCATAAAGACCTGGGGACTTGAGCGTCGTGAATCGTGTTTGCGGCGGTGGCCAATCCTTTGTCGAGTGCACGGCGACGGGTGGATTGCAGCCGATGGCAACAGCGGCGACAACGATGATGACGGGATTGCTTGGTTTGCTGGACATGGTCAAGTGTTTGTGAGAATGGCGTCCCACACCGGGTGGTCCGGTGTCGTACTGGATGTGGTAGTCCCGACCCACGATTCTGGTATGGGAGTATCTGATATCGGATAGGGTGCCGCCCCGGTCGCCGTCCAATGCCAGTCGATCCGGTTAAGAGGAACCCAAATAGAGGCAGGCCCGCTCGGGCGAAACATCTGCCACATCTTGAAGTTGTCCGCGATTACAAAAGACGTGGTGTTCGTAAGGATATTTGTTGGCGTGTCGTCTCCGCCGGGTACGACTTGGTTTTGTATCGGCACACCTTCCTCAAGGCTATTCGCCGCTAGTCCTTGCGATGGCGGTTCCGGTGCATATGGCCAAAAGTTATCCAATTCAAATCGGCCGTTTTGCCAGGGCGACTGGCCGCCAGTAAAGACGCGGTTTACCTTCGCGAGTTGAACGATATGCCAAATGCCGCTCACTTGAGGAGTGAAAAAGCTTTGGATACCGACTTCACCACTGAAGCGAATGCCTACGATATTGGGCGGTGCTAACGACGTGGCGTACAGCGGTCCAGGCGGACCACCGAATGACGGAAACCCGTTGCTGTACCCGCTGTAGTACGAGAGGTGGTTGCTATTCGCCCCAAACCCGCTATAAGGTTTCCAAACCTTAACGGTCTCGGTGATATTTACCGACACCTCTCGGTTACGCGAATCGCGCAGCACGGCGCTTCCCATGACCGATGCCGCCTCCCCGGATGTGGTCCCGCGCTTCCAATACCACGACGTGTTCTCGACGATGGGACTGGCAGTCGGAACGACGAAAGCCTGTTGCCGGTCGGCCGTGATGATGTAGTTGCTGATCGTATCTCCGCCAACGCTGTAAACGCTTGACGCTACCGTAAAGCCGCTACATGCGATAGTTGCGCTGGCGCGCTGGCCGATCAGGATGTTGAGTTCCTGGTTCCGCCAGACCGTGTTCGCGATCGACAGCACCACCGGAGAGGCGGATGCCTGAAACGCGACTCCGCACGCCCCCCAACCGGGAGTCGGCGGCAACGGCGCGGAATACGACGCGCTTGGTGAGCACGTAACGGTGAAGCTTGCTCCGGGATTCGACTTGACCTCATAGTCCGGGATTTCGGCTTCTTCCACCGACGATCCCGACTGGTAACTGACATTCGTCATGGTCCCCCACGGCGGCGGCAAGGGGACGGTGCTGCTAGAAAGGAGGCGCGATGCATGACCGAGCCCGTTTGAGCAGGACCCAGCGGCGTTGCCACCGGACCAACTGGCGAGACTTTTGCGGGTCACCACAACCGATTTTGGCGGCGGAGTGTTTCCGGGCCCGGGCACCCACGTGAACGTCGCGGTGATGGTGCCAGAACAACTACCGGAGAAAGTTCCGGATACCCCTCCACCGTAGAAACCGTTGCTTTGCATGGCGTATGGCGTGCCATTGGCGGCACCGCCGGAATACGTCACGGTGTAGTGCTGCGCGATGGCAGCCTGCACAAGGACCGAGATTGCGGCAACCGCAACTTTGCGGAGCGTGATCATCCTTAAGATGATAAAACAGGTTCGGCATAAAGGCAAAAGAAACTGCGATTTTTTACGCAGATTTTCCGGAACTCGCGGAGTGGGTAAACGGATCCGATAACCCCGAGGCACCGGGCGGCTCGGCATCGGACGGCCCGGCATCGCGGGCCGGACGGACGCGGCGGAAACACGTCGCCATCGCCGTCAAGGTGCCACCGATGTGTCCGGTACAGACGCGAATGGACACAGGTGCCGACAGCAATTCGGTGGTGGGTCCGGAGGGATTCGAACCCTCGACCAATGGCTTAAAAGGCCACTGCTCTACCGCTGAGCTACAGACCCGAATCGCCCATAAGGATACCTGTCTCACCCCGGGGGTACCCTGCCATCGATGAGCGAGGGCATGACCTACCGTGACGCCGGCGTGGATATCGACGAAGCGCAACGGGCTCTGCGGGCCGTCGCCGGCGCCATTCGGCAAACCCACACGGACCGCGTCATCGGCGGCATCGGCGGCTTCGGGGCGTTGCTCCGGGCCGATTTTGGCGGGATGGAGCTGCCCGTGCTTGTCAGCAGCATCGACGGCGTGGGCACCAAAACGAAGGTCGCCACCATGGTCGGCGACTTTTCTGGCCTCGGGCACGACATCGTGAATCACTCGGCCAACGACATCTTGTGCCAGGGCGCCCGACCGTTGTACTTCCTCGACTACTTCGGCTGTTCTCACCTCAGCGCGCCGGTTTTCGAGGCGGTAGTGGGGGGCGCGGCCGAAGCCTGCCAGCGGCTCGGCATGGCCCTGATCGGGGGCGAAACGGCGGAGATGCCGGGCGTGTATCACGATGACGAAGTGGATATTGTCGGCACGATTGTCGGCGTGGTGGATTACCCGAAACGGTTGCCGCGGCCGGAGATCGAAGCGGGCAACCTCGTGATCGGACTCGCCAGCGACGGCCTCCACACGAACGGATTCTCGCTCGCGAGGCGGGCCCTGTTCGAGGTCGCGGGTTACTCGGTACGCGACGACATGCCGGACCGCAGCGGCACCATCGGCGAGGCGTTGCTGCGACCGCACCGCGCGTACGGTCCGGCGATGCTGCCGCTGCTGGAGGACGGCGCGCCGATTTTCGGGCTCGCCCACATTACTGGCGGCGGGCTGTACGACAATATTCCGCGGGTGCTGCCCGACAACGTTCGGGTGCTCATCGAGAAGCGCACGTGGACGCCGCCGGCGATCTTCGGGCTGATTCAGGACGCCGGCCAGGTGAACGACGTCGACATGTACCGGACGTTCAACATGGGGATCGGCATGGTTGCCATCGTGGAGCGGAGCGCGGCCGACGACATCGTGGCGCGCCTGCATGCGGCGGGAGAAAACGCGCACGTGATCGGTGAGGTCCAGACCGGACCTCACGACGTTCAGATCTTGTAGGCCGGACTAGCTCAACCGGAACGCGAACTGCGCATTGCCGAAGGCGATGACATCGCCATCGGTCAGTTCGGCCGTATCCACGCGTTCAAAATCGGTGCGCAGCAAGAACGTGCCGTTGGAGGACCCGAGGTCTTCCACGTGGTAAGCACCGTCTTGAAGCGAGATTCGGGCGTGCCGGCGGCTCACGTAGGTGCCTTCCGGAATCAGCGCGCCGAGATCCACGTCGATCGGTCCGACGGTGGGGTCAAACCGGCCGATAATGGCCGGGGCGACGACCGGGAACTCGATATCGGTTTCGGCCTTGCTCCGCATAAGGATGAGGCGAGCCGCGCCGGTCGGAGTAGCCGCGGCGTCCGAGCCATCCGCATGATCCGCGTCGGCGGACGGTTCCAGAGGCGAATCTACCGCTTCGGCGGCATCGGCAGAGGGCGATTGCAGATCGTCATTCATCCGTTTGTTCCTGTCGGTCGGCGACCTCTCCATCCTAGCACGATGCCGGAAATCAGGAACCCCGGTGCGAGCGTGCCCAGGCTAAATCGCTGGCCTAGCCATTCGACTTCTAACAGGGGGTTATTCGTTCGCACGCCGTAAATCAACCACGCGGCGGCAGCGCAAAATGCCAGCCCCATGCCGAGCGCGGTGCGATGGTCGGACCGGGTTGCGGTCGGGCGCAGATACGCGAGGCCGGCCGGAATGAGCAGTGCTCCGACGACGGCCCCGGCCCATCCGTACCAGAGACTCACCACGCTTTGGACCGCCATCGCGAGGGCAAACGCGGCGATTCCGGCCAGCACCATGCCGACCCGGATCGCGTTCGGACTCTCGTCCTCGGCGTACACCCCGCGCACGTCGCGGGCAAAGGCCGAGCCGGCCGCGAGCAGGTAGCCCACCAACGCGGAAAGCAACGTGGCCACCAGTCCGGCCAAAAACACGCCCCGGAGGCCAGGCGGTAACGATTGCTGCGCGAGGGCCGGAAAGATGGCCAACGGATCGCTCGGACGATCGCGCAGGGAGATGAGGGCGATGAGGCCGGTTGAGATCGTCAGGACGTCAAACACGAGCCAGCAACCGACCGCGATCCAGACACCGCGCACGCTCGTCACGGTGTCGCGCGCACTCGCCACCCGCTGGTGGAAGCCGGGATCGACCAGTGTCCAAGCGCCAAGGATGAAGAAACTGAGAATCGCCAGTGGTTGCTGGGCGCCGGTCCAGGACCGAAGGTTTGGCTCGAGGGTGCCGAACTGGTTGAGGACGCCGAGATTTTTGGCTACCATCACCCCGAATCCGGTGTACATCAGTACAAATGCGATCAGACCGAACCGAACGTCCGCGAGTAAGCCGTGCTGCATCACCAGCAGTCCGCCCACCACCAGGGCGAGCAGGCACCCGGCGGCCAGCGGAACGGCGGCCAGCAGTTGCACCAAGACACCGAGCATCAGCACGTGGGCGGCGGGAACCGCGAGCGCGAAGATGAGGGCACCGGCCACGCGTCCGGAAACGGGCCCGAACCGATCCCGGATGCGCTCGGGGATGCTGACCGCCGTCGCATCGCGAACGCGCCCGGCAAACGTGACTGCGTACCACGCCGCGAACACGTAGTACGGCACGCCGAGCAGCAGCCACGTTCCGAGCCCGTAGTAGCTGACGGATTCGCCAATGCCGAGCACACCGCCGTACCACGTGGTGACGAGCGACGCCACGAAGTAGGGCAAGGTCAATTGGCGGCCCGCCGAGAAGAATTCAAACGCACCGCGCGATTGGCGGCGGGTGAAGATGCCGAAGCCGACCGCCGCCACGAGGACGGCGATCAGCGCGAGTTGGTCGACGACCGCGAGTTCAATCTTCGGCACCGATGCGAGGAGCATCGGCCCTAAATACGCAGGGGCAACAGGCGAAGTCGGCGATTCGGCTCGGCCCCCACGCATTCGCAGGCGACTTTGCGGGTTTCGCTGAACTGAATCTGCATCTTGCGGATCGGCGCGGTGGCCGGGCTGAGTTCAAACGGCTTGTTCGTCTGCAGCACCGCTTCGATGGCGGCCTCCACCTCGGCCATCGCCTCGCGCTCGTCCTCCGGACGGCCGGTGGAGGTGCGCAAGATGTCCTCCAGCGCGCCCGAGATTTGGCTAAACGTGTTCGACTTCACCACCACCGTGGGAATCGGTCGCCCGGCGAGATCGCGGAGCTTCTTCGGCCGATTCTGGTAGCTGGACTTGATCGCCATGATCGCGTCGGCCTGGGCGATGTCGTTGACCACCGTCGCCGCGACGCGCTTTTCGCGAATGGCGCGTTCGAGGCGGGTGCGCGCGATGCCGTACGGGAAGATGCGGATCTCACCGGGGCGGGGCGGACCGCTGACTTCCGCCTCGGCATCCGTCGGACCGGCCTCCGTGCGTGCGGGCAAGCTCGGGCTGTTGCGACCGGGCCGCCCGTTCGGGATCGCCTCTGACTGCGGTTTGCGCGCCAACGCGGGGAACGGCGCATTGAATCCGGGCACGTCCAGATCCTCGCCGCGCTCGTTCGCGACAATCTCGACGCCTTTGCCGGTGCGAACGCGGATCTCCGGACGCGGAACGCCGCCCCGCAGAATCGTGTCGACCGTCCGCATGACTTCGTGATGGACGGCGCATCGGTCGTAGTCCAGCAGCTCCACGACGACATCGAACGTCGGCGGGGCCTTGCGTTCGAGAACCGTTTTTTGGGTGCCGCGCCGCGAGGCCTCGGCATCGCTGAGGGTGACCGCCTGAATCCCGCCGATGAGGTCGGCGAGGGTCGGGTTCAGCATGAGGTTTTCGAGGGTTTGGCCGTGCGCCGTACCGACCAGCTGAACGCCGCGCTCCGCGATGGTGCGGCTGGCGAACGCCTCTTGCTCGGTGCCGATTTCGTCGATGACGATGACCTCGGGCATGTGGTTTTCGACGGCTTCGATCATTACACCGTGCTGATCGAGCGCGTTCCGGACCTGCATCCGGCGCGCGTAACCGATGCCGGGGTGGGGCACGTCTCCGTCACCCGCGATTTCGTTCGAGGTGTCCACGATGACGACGCGCTTGCCGACTTCATCCGCCAGGACGCGGGCGATTTCGCGCAGTTTGGTGGTTTTGCCCACGCCCGGCTTCCCGAGCAACAGGATGCTCTTGCCCGATCGGACAATGTCGTCAATCATGTCGATCGTGCCTTCCAGCGCGCGTCCGACGCGGCAGGTCAGGCCGACGATTTTGCTATGGCGATTCCGAATCGCCGAGATTCGGTGGAGCGTCCGCTCGATGCCCGCGCGATTATCGCTGCCGAACTCACCGATCGACTTCGAGACGAACTCGAGGTCAAGTTCGGAAACGACAATGTCTTGGAAGCGTTCAACGCGGTCTCGGTAACGCGCTTCGGCGGCCCGACCGTAGTCCAGCACGACTTCAATGAGAGACTCCAGGTCGCCGGCGCGCTCGAGGCGGGCGCGCACATGACCAGGAAGAACGTCGAGGAATTGGACCAACCCGTCGGAGTAAAGCGACATCACTACCCGAAGCTCCGGGCCCGCCCCAGAGCTTGCAATACAGACGAGACACCGGGCCGGATAGCCGCGCTCAGATGTCCCGTCGCAGTTCCTGCAGTTTGACGGAGATCGTCTTCTCCTTGCCGCGCGACCAGACCTTCAGTCGCACCGAATCGCCCGCTTTCTTCGGGACGAGGATTCGATTCAGGTCGAAAGACCCTTCGACCTTCTGGCCGTCAATCTCCAGGATGACGTCGAATTGCTGAATTCCGGAGCCGGTGTTCTTCACGCCGAACACGACAACGCCCGAGTTCGGGACGTTATCGGACTGGGTCGCATTGGCGAGCTGGCGGCGGAATCTCGGCATCGCGAGCGCGCCATCGTAGTCGGACCGCATTTCGATACCGAGGCCGGCGTAACGGGCGTAGCCCAGCTTCACGATGTCGGCCACAACGGTGCGTACCCGGTCGACCGGGATGGCAAAGCCGATGCCCACGTTGCCCTGGTTATTGCTGACGATGGCGGTGTTGATACCGATGAGTCGGCCCTGCGAATCGGTGAGCGCGCCGCCGGAGTTGCCGGGATTGATCGCCGCATCGGTTTGGATCGCATCGACCAGTGCCGCCCCGCGGATCGGGAGGTTGCGCTTGAGCGAACTCACGACGCCGACGCTCACGGTGTTGTCGAATCCGAGCGGGTTACCAACCGCCATGACCCATTGCCCGACCTGAAGATCTTTGCTGGTGCCGACTGCGATCGGCGCGAGGTTGCCGCCCTTGACGCGGAGCACGGCGAGGTCGGATGTGGGGTCGGTGCCCACCACGGTTGCTTCCAGCGAGCGTCCGTCGGCGGTGCGAACCTGCACGCGGTCAGCCCCGGCCACCACGTGGTTGTTCGTGACGATGACGCCGTTTTCTGAGAAGACCACGCCCGAACCCGAGCCGGTCTCTTGCTCAAACTGGCGTTCGCCGAAGAAGTCGGTGTACCGTTCGAATCGGTCGACGCTGACGACCGACCGGTTGACGCGCTTGGCGGCCTCGCGGAAGTCGAACGCGGTGCCGGAGCCGCCGAACTGGGCCGGCACGATTTCAAAACTCGGTTCGGCCCGCTGAACGGCGGCGACGGTGTCGCGACGTTCCAGGTACCGATTCACTTGGAGGGCACCCAACACCCCCGCAAACACGGCCAAGCCGCCTCCGATGACGTACCACGCTTTCATGAGTCTTGAACGTAAAAACGCAGGATCGGGCCGGAGAGTTCTCTCCCGGCGCGAGTCCTGGGTCTGAACCGGGGCGGCGAGACAAAAAAGGGCCCGGTAGCCGAAGCTACCGGGCCGATCGTTCAGGCGTCGCTCGGGTTTAGAGCGTGATGTTGAACGAGTTGCTGACGTTCACGCCGTTCAGGCTGGCCTGAATGGTGGCGGTGACCGGAGCGGTCATTGCGGCATCCGTGCTCACCGTGACTTCGGCGCTGCGGGCGCCCGCCGGGATGGTCGCGGTGGCCGGGATGGTGACGCCCGTGGCCGGGTTGGTCACGGTGAAGGCCACCGTCAGGCCGCCGGCCGGAGCGTTTGCCGACACGCCGACCTTGGCGCGGACCGTGCGACCGCGTTGGATCGACGATGCGTTGAAGGTCAGGCTGTTGAGCACCGGTGCGGTGATCGTGAGGTTGTTCGACTGGCTGCTGCCGTTGGCGGCGGCCGTGATCGTCGCGACCGTGTCCGTAGCCACGGCGTCGGTGTTGAACGTGAAGCGAGCCGAGGTCACGCCTGCCGGAACCGTCACCGTCGCCGGGACATTGGCGGCATCCGTGCTGCTGCTGATGTCGACGACCGTGCCGCCCACCGGAGCGCGACCCGTCAAGCGGACCGTACCGGTGATCGTGCTGGTGCTACCACCGATGATCGTCGGTCGGCTGAGTTCAAGCGCGCTGACCTTAACGGCTTCGAGCGTAACGACTTGGCTGCTGTATCCCTTCGGACCCTTCACTTTGACCTGGAGGTCGGTGTTGCGGGCGACCGATCGGATGTAGAACAGCGCGTCGGTTTGACCCGCGAGCACCGTGACGACCGGGGTCTTGTAGAGGAACGCGTCGGCCGAGTTCACCGGAGTTTCGTCGCCGGCGTTGACCAGCGAGAGACCGACCGGGATGAACTGGATCGGGTTAGCCGAGCTGAGGACGAGAGTCGAGATCACGTCTTGACCGGCGGGCTTGCTCAGCGAGTCAAAGTTGATCGCTGAAATGTCCGGAGCCGGAAGGCTGACCGTCGCGTTGAGGGTGGAGCCCAGTGCCGTGGCCGTCAGGTTGGCCGTTTCATCCATCTGGATGGAGCCCGCCGGAGTCGGAGTCACCGCGAACGAGGCCGAGCGGTTGGTGCCGCGCGGGATCGAGATGTTGGTCGGCATCACGAACTTGCCGTTGTCACTGGTGAAGGTGATCGGCGTGTTGGCGTAGACGCCACCGTCCGTGCGGACGTCGAACGCCCATCGGTACGGAGCCTGCGGACCGTAGTTGTTGAACTGCGTGAACGCGACCGGGAACGTGACGAGCGCCACGTAGCCGTCTTCGCCACCGGCGAGGGTTTCCGAGAACTTGCCCGTCGTATTCGGCAGGCTGGTCGAGGTGGTGTAACCCGCGACGTAGACGTTTTCGCCCGCGACCGAGACCGAAGAGGCCCAGTCGTTGAGGTTTCCGCCCAGGAGCGTGCCGTACCAGAACAGGTTCAGGTCCGGACCGAATCGGCTGGCGAACACGTCGCTGGCGCCGCGTCGGGTGCGGTCCGCATCGGTGCCGCCGAGCTTCAGGTCATTGGTTTCCGTGCGACCGGCAACCACCACGGCACCGACCGGGTCGATGGCGATGTCGTCGATCGAGACCGGGCCGCGCGAGCCTCGGTAGAACGTGGAGCGTTGGAGTTCCGACGCGTTGCCGTTGAAGCGCGCGATGTAGCCGCCCTGGTGTCCGAGCAGGTTGTTTTGGTAACCGAGCACGTACGGGAGGTCGCCCGAGACGGTGGAACCGGCGATGTAGATCTCGGTTGCGCCGTCATTGGCGAGGCCAGCCGCGGTGTCGTTGCCGCTACCGCCGAAGAACGAGTAGTAGCTGACGGCCGTCGCCGGTCCGCTGACGCCGAGCAGGAATGCGTCGGTGCCGCCGTTACCGCTTTGGTCGTAGCCCGGCTTGCCGCTGTAGTTCGCACCCGGGAACGAAGCCGAGGTCGATTGACCGAGCAACGTCGGGATACCGCCCACGATCGCGACGTCGCGACCGCTGTCCGTGCCGGCGCCACCCACGTAGGTGGACCAGTTGAACTGCTTCGCGTCGAGGTTGATCGAGTTGATGAACGCGTCTTGGCCGCCGTTGTTGTTGAACTGGAACGGTCGAACGTCGATGTTATCGGTGCGCGCCGGGAAGTTCGTCGAGCTCGTGTCGCCGACGACGATGGCCGCCGCGCCGTTTTGCACAACCGCGTTAGCCGCATCCGCCGCCGAACCGCCGAATCGCGAGCTGTAGATCAGCGCGCCGCCGGTGTTCGCGAGTTGCGTGATGAACGCGTCCGAGGCGCCGCCGCCGGCCGTCAGCTGACGTCCGAGGACCGGGAACGACGCGCCCGAGGTCGTTTGACCGACTACGATCGGGGCACCGCTGCCCGTGACCGCGAGGCCGCGTGCGTCGTCGGCACCCGTGCCGCCGAGGTACGTGCTAAAAGCGAGGCTTTCGCCGCCCGCGTTGAACTTGGTTACGAACGCATCGCTCGCGCCATCCAGCGCGAGGTCGTACGAACCGGTGACGGTCGGGAAGTTCGCCGAGAGCGTTTGGCCCACAACATAAATGTTGCCGCTGCCGTCGGTGACGTGCTTCTTCGGCATGTCGTTGGCGGCGCCGCCCAGGTAGGTCGACCACACGACCGGGTCGATGATGACCGGGCGGGCGGTGTCGAAGCTACCGAGGCTAAAGCCGACGGTGCCGTCGTTGTTGACGACGTAGCTGGCCTTGACCGGTCGGATGTTGCCATCGACCTTTTGGTACACGAACAGGCTGCGCTCTTCGACTTGGCCGAAGGCCGTTTCGTAGGTCAGCTTGCCGTTGCGAACCTGCAGGTTGCTCGCGCCTTCGTAGCGGAGCTTGAGGTCGTTGGCGTTGGCACCCGGTCGGACGATGAGGTCGTATCGGGGGAGGCCGTTATCGAAGTAGAACCGACCGTCGATGCCCGGGATGAGCGCCGTGGTGCGAGCTTCTTCGAAGCGGGAAACGTTGGTTGCCCATTGGTTAGGGTTGCCGATCTGGTAGTTCAGCTTGCCCGGAAGTTCCTTGGCGCCGGTCGATTCGCCCGCGCCACTGGCGCCGACGACTTCGACTTTGACGACATGGCCCTTCACACGGGGCTCAGCTTGTCCGTTGTCAATCCGGTGGAAGTCCAAAGTAAAGCCGGTTCGAGTCACCCAGAAGTCAAGACCTCCGGAGCGAGCAAGGAACCGAGCCTCCGGATCCCATTGTCCGTTGTTACGGATAAAGGCGTTGCCGATGGGAATGATGGGGGAGGCAGTTTGGGGCACCGCAGGATTCCCTGCAATTGCCACCATTGCCGCAGTTAACGCAAGCATCACGAATGTCTAGCACGTTCTGCCCCTTCCCGACAACCGGTACTTTTGGCAGGTATCGGGCACTTTGAACTAAAACCCAAGGGAAAGGTAGCCAACAATGCCAAAAATTTGGCAGATTCGGCCCGGCGGTATTCTCGCGATATGGCCGTCGCAACGGCGGAGTCCACTCCGCGACCGTCCCTGGTGGGAATGACGCGTGAGGAACTGCAAACGTTGCTCGCGCCCCGCAAGGACGCGAAACTTCGGGCCAAACAGCTGGCGTGGCACCTGTACCGGCGCGCGGAAACCGACGTTCGGAACATGGGCGATCTCCCCGCCGACCTGCGGGAACAGTTGGCCGAGACGCACGCGGTGTCGCCGCTGCATGTCTCGCTGCACCGCAAAAGCACGGACGGCGTGGACAAGTTGCTCGTCCACCACGGCGACCAGCAGGTGTACGAATGCGTGCTACTGCCGTATGCCGAGCGCGTGAGCTGTTGCATCAGCAGTCAAGTCGGCTGCCCGATGGGTTGCCAGTTCTGCGCGACCGGACTCGGCGGGTTCGACCGCAACCTCACCGCCGGCGAGATCGTCGGCCAGTACCTGTTGCTGCAATCCTTGACCGAACGGCGCATCTCGCACGTGGTGTTTATGGGCATGGGCGAGCCGTTGCTGAACTTCGACGCCGTTGTGCGCGCCATGCAGTTGCTTCACGATGAAGTCGGCCTCTCGTACCGGCACATCACGGTATCGACCGTGGGTTTGGTGCCGCAAATCCGCAAACTCGCCGAGCTGAATTTGCCCATTCACCTGGCCCTGTCGCTGCACTCGCCGCTCGACACGGTGCGCGACGCCCTGATGCCGGTGAACCACAAGTGGCCGGTGCACGAGGTGGTGCAGTCGATGCGCGATTATCAGCAAACCACCGGGCGCAAGGTCACCTTCGAATACCTCCTCATCGCCGACGTGACCGATACCAAGGAGCAAGCCGAAGCCCTCGCGAAGCTGGTGAAAGGGTTCCCGAACGTGGTGAATCTGATTCCGTTCAATTGGGTGGATACCGAGCGCGGATTTGCCCGCCCGAGCCGCGAGCGGGTCCGGACGTTCCGCAGCATTCTCGAACAGCGCGGGGTCAACGTGACGGAAAGGACGGAACGCGGGCACGACATCGCGGCCGCCTGCGGTCAATTGGCCGGCCAACATACGGGTCGGTTCGCGAAGCGACTCGCCCACGCCGCGGTTCCGCTGGCCAACGGATGACGGGCCGATCCATGACGCGGCCACGGTTAACACGGAGCGGATTCGGCTTCATCGCGACGCTGGCACTAATCGTGATGATCGCCATCATCGCGATCGGAGGCTGCAATCGTCGCGAGACCGATAAACCGAACCCACCGCGGGCCGATGCGCCGCGCCCGTCGGAACCCGTTCCGCTCCCCGAGGTCATTCGGACGGGAGCCGGCGAGAGCGACCTGTACACCGAAACCGCACCGAGGCGAAAACGCTGGACCGTACGTTGGAAATCCTCGGAGATCCGTCCGGAGCAACGGGAGGGCGGCGCCTCACCGATGGGCCGAGGCGACTTTCGCACCGTAACCGGCTCGCTGTACGACGGAGCGGATGACACCCGCGTATCAAGCCGATTTGAGGCGGAGCGGGCGCAGGTGGATCAGACCCGCCGCACGCTGAAACTCACCGGCCGAGTGCGGTTGGTCTCGGAACCGCCGGCGGACGCACGGTCGCGCAGACCGGTCGTGCTGACCTGCGACACGATGACTTACTCTGACCGTGATCGAATCATCCGGGCGTCCGGAAACGTTAAAATCGAAATGGCACAGGGCGAACTCGGCTTTTCCAACGATCTCTGGGCAAATCCGGAGCTCACCCGCATCGGATCGCCCGACCTGTTCCGAGCCGCCCGCCCATGAAGACGTTTGCCTGCCTCGGACTCCTCGCACTCCTTGCGTTGCCGGGGCGCGCCGACGTCAACGGCTCGTTCAACGGCGGTGACATTACGCTGTACGGCGGAAAGCAGTACATCGACTTCGGCCCCGACGGCACGCAGACGCTCCGACTGCTGCCGGGTACCCGTCCGGCGGAAATCGTGAGCAAAACCGACGGCCTCACGCTGACGGCCACCACCGAACTGCGCGTGGTGCTGAAGCAAAACCAGAAAACGAAGCGCCAAGAGCTGGTGCGGGCGAGCGCCAAGGGCAACGTGCGGGTAACGCTGCGGGACAGTAAGTCCACGACGGTCGTCACCGCGCCGACGATCACGTTTGAAGCGGGTACCGACGCGGATACGTTGCGCGCGACCGGGGCGGTCAAGATTGACAGCAACGACGAGGTGGGCAAGCGGACGCTGGACCTCTCCGGAACCGACGGCGTGGTGAGCCTGCGTCCGGTACGGGACCGGAAGGCGGGCGACCGCATCCGAACCGCCACGCTGGAGTCACCCGTGCGGATCGCGGTGGACCAGGCGAAAACCACGACCGATGCGGCCGGCAAGTACGTCGTGACCGGCGACAAACTGCGGCTCGACGCGCTGACCTCGCCTCGAACCGCCACCGTAACCGGCAACGTAAAGATCGTGAGCACCGGCGTGGAGCAGGGCGGCACCATCGACGGCGTTCGCACCCTGATCTTGTCGCTGAACGCCGAGAACAAGCTCACCGCGATTGAAGCCTCGGGCGAACCCGTGACGAGCACGTACGTTCCGCGCAATCGATCGAAGTCTGGCAGTCCACCCTTCGGCGGCCCGGGAGGCAAGTCGCGCCCTCAATGACGATTACCGCCGAAAACTTGCAAAAGTCTTATCGGGGCCGAAGGGTGGTCAACGGCGTCAGCTACTCGATATCGCAAGGCGAGATCGTCGGCCTGCTCGGGCCGAATGGCGCAGGAAAAACCACGACGTTCTACATGACGGTCGGGCTGGTCCGCCCGAATACCGGGCAGGTGAAGCTCGACACGACGGATGTGACCCGGTGGCCGATGCACCGCCGCGCGAGGGCCGGCATGGGGTACCTGCCGCAGGAAGCGAGCGTCTTTCGCAAGCTCTCGGTGGAAGACAATCTGCGACTCGTGTTGCAACTCGAACGGAACTCGGCCCGGGAGATTCGCGAGCGGATTCAGGTACTGGCGGAAGAACTGCACATCGGGCACATCTTGCAAAGCCAGGCGAATGTGCTGTCCGGCGGAGAGCGACGACGGGTCGAGATCGCCCGCGCCCTGGCCACCAACCCGAAGTTCATTCTGCTGGACGAGCCGTTTACCGGGATCGACCCGGTGACGATCGAAGAGATTCAGGAAATCTTGTTTCGGCTCCGCGACCGCGGCATCGGAATTCTCATCACCGACCACAACGTTTCGGCGACCCTTCGCATCACCGACCGAAACTACATTCTCATCGACGGCAAGATCATCGCGACGGGCAGCAGTGCGGAGATCGCGGCCAACGCCTTGGTTCGCAAGCATTACCTCGGCCAGCAGTTCGGGACGGACCCGCTCGCGGGGACGGCGCCGATTCAGGAGACCGGAGAGTCCGCGTGAGGCTGATTGACCGGCTCGTGCTGCGCGAGCTCATCGGTCCATGGGCGTTCGGCGTCGGGCTGTTTACGACGTTGCTGATGGCCGGCACCTTCCTTGGCCGACTCACCGGGTACGTGGTCGACGGCGTTCCGCTGAGCGTGATCGGGCAGGCGTTTTTGCTGTTGCTTCCGGCCTTGCTCGCCAAAACATTTGCGATGGCGATCTTGCTCGCCGCCCTCCTTGGCTTCGGCCGGTTGAGCTCCGACAGCGAATTTGTGGCGTTGCGGGCGGGCGGGGCGAGCATTCCGCGCATCGTACTGCCCGTGGCCGGATTCGGGCTCTTTGTCGCGGTGCTCACGTTCGGATTCAGCGAGACGGTGGTGCCGAACGCGACGCGGCAGTCTTTGCGTCTGGCCAGTGAGATTGCCAAAAACAAGGCACCAAACTCGGCGTTGCCCCTATCGCGCGTCGAAATCAAGAATGGCAAGTTGCGGCTCGGCATCGTGGCCAAGAACGTCCGGCCGAGCGATCAGACGCTGCAGGGCGTTACGGTGGTGGCGTACGACGACGCCGGGATGGAAAGCATGGTGATGCTGGCCCCCGAACTCCGATTTACCAGCACCGAAACGTGGGAGATGAACGGCGGCGCGACCCTGATCTCTCCGGACGGTCGGCAGGTGACGCGGGTGGAAGGCCGGATTTGGCCGCAACAAGTGGCTACGATCCAGAAGAGCTTCGGCGATCTGGTGAAGGAGCGTAACGACGACTTCGACGCGCAGTCGATGGGCGAACTCGCGGCGAAGATCGCCGAGTACAAGCGCGACGGGAGTCAGACGAAGGCCCAGATTGCGAATTACGAGTATGGATACTGGAATAAGTTGTCCGTACCGTTGGCGGCGATCGTATTCGGCACGCTCGGCGCGGTGCTGGGGATCCGGAGTCACCGCACCGGCACCGCGGCCGGATTCGCGCTGGCGGTGGCGATCATCTTCGGCTACATGACACTGGTGAATTTCATGGCGGTGTGGGCTCAGGGCGGCGCGATCCCGAGTTGGGCGGCAAGTTTTGCGCCGCTCGTGATCGGATCGCTGGCGTGCGGCGTCATCATGTGGCGGAGGAATCAGTAACCCGTGGATTTTCTGACCCTTGGCTTCTTGCTCCTCATCGTTTGCGTGTCCGGCTTTATCGCCTGGGCCGCCGACGGGTTGGGCCGCAAGATCGGCAAGAGTCGGCTGCGCTACCGCAACATTCGGCCGAAGCACGTGGCGACGATCGGGGTGGTGACCACCGGCGTGGCCGTATCGCTGCTCACCATCGTGCTCGTGGGGCTCGCAAGTTCCGACGTTCGCCAATGGATCCTCTACGGCCGCCGCGCACTCGCCGAACTGAACGAGACGCGCAGTCAGATTCGAAAACTTGCCGCCGAAGGCGAGACGCTCGGCAAGAGTAACTCCAGCCTGCGCGCAAACAATGCCACGCTCGATCGGCAGCGCAAAGAGTTGGTCCGACAGGCGACCCAACTGCGCGAACAGATCCAGACACAGCGTCGCGCGATCGAGGAGCAAACGCGTCAGGTGGCGCGGCTCACACGATCGGTCCGCGATTCTCAACGGCAGGTCAGCAACCTCGTGGCACGTCAACGACAGAATGCGGCGGCGTTGGCCGATGCCTCGGCCGACCTGAGAAAGGTCACGGCGGACGTACGAACCGCCCGCGCGGCCCGCGCTGCGGCGATTCGGGATCGGTCCACCGCCGTCAACGACAAGAATGCCGTCGATCTGCAGAATCTCAAACTCGTGGGCGAGGTGAATCGGCTCGAAAAGCTTCAGGCCCAACTCGATCGGGAGGTGAAGGCGCTCCAATCCGAATCTACCGAACTCGAGCGGCAACGACAGGCGGTGGCCGACGACCTACGCACCACCACCGCCCGGCTGAGCGATGCCAGCGCCCGACTGGTCAATCTCAACACCGAACTCGCGGCAGTGCAGGCCGATTACCGGCTTGCCGTTCAGTACAACCAGCTCATTGGGAGCACCTTCGCGAGTGCCCGCAAAGAGCCGATGACGTTCAAGATCGGCGAGGAATTGGTGCGCATGCCGGTTTCGCCCGGGCTATCGGACGACGAGGCGCGCCGCACGCTAGAGACCTTTGAGAGCATGGCCCGCACCAGCGCCACCGCGCGCGGGGCGCGCAAGAACGGTCCGTACGATGCGGCGGCGATCGTGGATCACCAGGACATCGTGAGCCAACGCACGATTACGGCCGACGACATCCGGAAGTCGCTGTTGCGGCAGATCACGAACTCCGACCGCGACCAGGTCTTGATCGCCTACAGCAGCCTGAACGCGTTTCGGGGCGAGCCGGTCAGCATGGAGGTCGGCGTTTACGCGAACCCGATCATCTTTCGGAGCGGGGCGGTGATCGCCGAAGGGCGGATTGACGGGGACAAGGACGAGACGGCGATCTATCAGCAGCTCGAAACGTTTTTGTCCGACCGCGTGGCGTCGCGCGTGACCCGGGAGCCGCTGATCCCCCGGTCCGGCAGTGCCCGGCCGTACGGAGAGGTCTCGACCGAAGAGGTGCTGGACGTCGTCAGCCGAATCCGCAAGCTCGATCGCACCGTATTCATTCGCGCGATGGCCGACGGCGACACCCGGGCCGCCGATTTGGTCCGCGTCAAGTTCTTGCTGCGGTAGCGAGTTCGGTACAACGTCGGCATGGAGAAAACGGTGCTCGCCATCGACCCCGGCACGCACAAGTGCGGCATGGCTCTGGTGCACCGCGACAGCGACTCGCGCCTACACATGGTGTGGAACGAGATAGTAGAAACCGATACTTTGCTGTACAAGCTCCACGAGGCGTTCGCCGTGTCACCGTACGAACTGGTGATCTTGGGCGGCGGAACCCACAGTCCGGAGATCATCAACCTGGTCCGCAAACAGATGCCGTCGATGGGCGTGCTCGTCGTGGACGAGGCCGAGACCTCATTGCAAGCGCGCGAACGTTACTGGGAATTCAACCCGCGGCGAGGGCTGCGGCGCATTATCCCGAGCACTCTGCTGACCCCGCCGGTACCGGTGGACGACTACGTGGCGTTCATCCTGGCCGAGCGCGTGCTGCTGGGGAGTCCGGGCACCTGACGCTTACGGGGCGTCGTCTTCAGAATCGTCGGCGTAGGTGGCCGAGAGCTCCTCGAACCATTGCGATACCCGGCTACGCTTTAGCTTCGAAGCGGCCTCCGCGGCGAACATGAACGCGCGCGGCGAATAATCCCGGTGACGCAGGTGCCACAGGCCAAGGTCGACCGCGCGGTTGAGGCTGGCCGGATCGCCCTTACCCACGAGCGCCTCCACAAAACCGGACCAATCGTCGATGGATTCTTGCTCTTTTTCGTTGGCAGAAATCGCTTCGTCGTAGGCCTCGATCGCCTCTTCGTACCGCTCCATGCGGACCAGTGCTTGGCCGCGAATCCAGAAGAATCGGCCGGTGCTGCGATCGTGATCTTCGATCTCCAGTCCGTCCAGCGCCATCGCCGCGCACTCGCCGTACTTTTCTTGCCGAAAGAGGACGTAGGTGAGATCGCGCAGCAACAGGGACCGGATGTGATTGGTCACCGTGCCCGGCTCCGACATGTCGGCGAGGGCGCGCTTGTACAGCACTTCGGCGTCGGCCCAGCGGTCGGTACGCAGAGCCCATTCCACCACGTACCACGTGGCCGAAGCGTAGCTGCCCTGCGAAAACGCCCACTGGAGATCGGACCAAGCGCCGTCCAGATCCTCTCGCATCATGCGGATCGCGGCGCGACAGGTGGAGAGCCGCCCGAGATGGGGCGACGCCTTGATCATCTTGTCGAACCGTTCTTCGGTCCGCGCCAAGTACTCGGGATCGTCGCCGGGATGCAACCCGGGGTGGCGGTCGAGGAAGAACGAGGCTGCATGCCATGCTTCGCCGGCGGCTTGGCGAGCCTGAAACTCCGGCCGATCACTTTCGCGCGGCAGGGCGTACCGCTGCAAACGGTACCGGGGCAGTTCGATCTCGCCCTCTTCGGCACTCGCCAAGATCTCCTGGGCGGGCAGTTCGCTCAGCAATCCGCCCGTGCGCTGGGTGCCAAAGTGGAGCGTGACGAGACGGCCATCGGGCCCAAAGGCGGGCGCACCCGAGAATCCGGGGCGGACGAGGGGATGAGCCGCCGCGCCGAGCAGTTGGACATCGTCGTTTGCCCGGACGAGGGCGCGTCCGTAGAGCATGGTGGGGACGGCCACCGGCTCGCGGTATGTCGCCCATACGTAGCCGTCGGGCATGTACGCCGTATTGGCGGCGCTGCTGGGCGAATCCATCGCGAGGAGCGTGAGCGGCGTGCCGGGGAGGTGGCGGTTCCGTCGGTCGAGCCGAGCAAACGGCAACGGTCGTTCGCGTTCAACCTTCAGAAACGCGAGGTCTCGGCCGCGGTCGACGCGCACGATGGTGGCCGGAAGCATTTCATCGTTCGCGAGGATGATGCTGACCTGCTTGGCGCCGTCCACGAGGTGACTCGCGGTCACGACCATGCCATCGGGCCGCACGATGGCTCCGATGCCGTTACGATCGTGCGCGATGACCCGTACGACGGCGAGGTGCGGCAGACGTTCGGCCGGATGAATCCGGCGGAGCGGAACGAGTAGGCCGGAGTACCACGTGGGCGTGTCGGTCGCGACGTAAAGGTGCGCCGCAAAGGCGGTGAGCACTGCCACCGACGCCAGGCCGAGTCCGCTGGGCACCAGCGCGGAGATGAAGATGGCGAGCGCCCAGAGCCAGATCGCCAGCAGACGCATCCGCCAACCCGCGTGGTTTGGCAGTTCCATACGCGAGTCGAACTGGCGCGCAAAGAACGCCAGCTGATATGCCAGCGGCAGAATGGCGATGGACAGCGTGACGTGAATCCACTCGGCTTGCGGATACTTCCGCAGGAACACTGCGGCCACCGTCGCGCCGACGATGCCAAGAAAAAATTGCACCGAGCGACGCGAAGAGAAGTCCATAAACAGGCCTAATTGACTGCATACGAGTTTTTGGGGCCGGGTGTTCTCTCCCCGCCTTTTGAACCCGAAACGGTCCTCGAACCGTGCCGTCTCGCGACGACATATTACGGTACCTGCAAATGAATTCGCGAATCCTTTAGCGAATACGACTTTAATTTCGTCTATCGATCAAGATGACGCGGCCACCGCCGGTAATCCGGACGGGATACGACGCGACCTTGCCGAGGATGTTGCGTTGCTTCTCGGACAGTTTTTGGAGTGGAAGTACCCCATATCGTTCGGCGTAGGTCCACTGAACCTTGCTGATTGATCGGATGAATCGGGCGTTCTCGACGGTGCGCGGCTTTGCCCGGGGGCCGAAATTTTCCGTGGTCACGGAGCTGGTTCCCCGCATCACGGTGCCGACCGGGCGCGTCGTGGTGGCGAGCCGCTGGCCCCGGGGATCGGTCATGACCACCGTGCCTCTGAGCTGGCTCGTGACACTGCCGTCTTCGCCGGGGGTTCCATGCACCAGGGTCCCGGGGACCATCGTGGCCGATCCTTTTTCACTCGTCACGATCGTGCCGGAGGGGATGGCCCCGAAGGCGTCGCTGAACGTGGCGGGCCCGGAGGTGATGACGTGGACGCCGTGCAGCACGGTTAACCGTGCGCCGAGCGTGGCCGCAAGCAACTCCACCGCTTGCCGCCGCGTGACCTTGGTCGCCGAGAAGTACAACCGGTCGTCAAGCTTAAACGCCTTGCCGTGGAGCGTGACGCCGAACCCTTCCGCGGCGATTTGATCCAGCAGGTCGCCGAGCTCATAACTCCCGACGAGGGTGATCCGTTCATCGGCGACGTTGGCGCGTTGGCTGCTGGCCGCCTGCGCCGAGGCCACTACGGGCAACATCAGGTGACCGGCCGCGAGCAGCACCGTCACGAACATCCAATCCCTTCTCATCTTCATCTCGGGCTCACCTTCATCTCGGGCACATTATAGTGGCAATTTCGCGCACCTTAACACTCTCTTAACGCGCGGAACCAAAAAGATTAGGTTCAAACCAGCTCAAAAGGTATACTCCGCCAAATGCCTCTGAAGATTCGGAATATTGGCATCATTGCGCACGTTGACCACGGGAAGACGACCCTGGTGGACGCCATCTTCAAGCAGGCTGGGTTGTTCCGCGAGAATCAACAGGTTGCCAACCGGGTGATGGACTCGAACGATCTGGAACGCGAGAAAGGGATTACCATTCTTTCGAAGGTCGCGAGTGTTCGCTATCAAGACTACAAGATCAACATCGTCGACACCCCGGGTCACGCGGATTTTGGCGGAGAAGTAGAGCGGGTACTCAGCATGGTGGACGGCGTTTTGCTCATCGTTGACGCCAACGAGGGTCCGATGCCGCAAACGCGGTTTGTACTCAAAAAAGCCTTCGAGAACGGACTGAAGCCGATTGTCTTCGTCAACAAAATTGACCGGGATAACGCCAGACCGCACGAGGCGTACGACAAGACGCTCGACCTGTTTATCGACCTCGGCGCCAGCGAAGATGACCTCTTCTTCCCCCACCTCTTCGGCAGCGGCGCCTCAGGATTTGCGCGCGAAACGCCCGAAGGTACCGAGACGGACCTGCGACTGCTGTACGAGATGATCATCAACAGCATTCCGGAACCACGCGTGGAGGTGGAAGGCACCTTCCGACTGCAAGTCAACAACCTGGACTACAGCGATTACCTGGGCCGCATGTTCGGCGGCAAGGTCTTGCGCGGCACGGTCAAGGTGGGCGACCGCGTGGAGATGCTTCGCGAAGGTCAGACCAAGAAGGCCGGCTTCAACGTCACGAAACTCTGGACGTACGAAGGCATTCAACTGAAGGAAGTTGAATCCGTTTCCGCGGGCGAAATCGCGATGCTGGCCGGGCTCGATAACGTCCTGATTTCTGACACCATCGCCCTCATTGACACGTCCGAGGCGCTCCCGGCCATCAAGGTTGAGCCGTCAACGCTGTCGATGAACTTCTACGCGAACAACTCGCCTCTGGCGGGTAAGGATGGCGGCAAGTTCCTGACCATTCACAAGATTCGGGAACGCATCGAAAAGGAAGAAGCGGTGTCGGTATCGGTAAAGATTGACCCCGATACGGCGGGCGATACGGTCAAGGTGAAAGCGCGCGGCGAACTGCAACTCGCCATCCTCATCGAAACGATGCGCCGCGAAGGTTACGAGATGCAAATCTCGCGACCGCAGGTCATCTTCCGCCGTAATGAATCGGGTCAAGTCGAAGAGCCGTTCGAAACGGCCACGCTCGAAATGCCGGACGATACCGTCGGTACCGTCATGGAAGACCTCGCGCGCCGAAAGGGCGATATGCGCGACATGCGGCGTAACGATAACGGTTCCACGACGTTGGAGTACCACATCCCCACCCGCGGCCTCATCGGTTTCCGAAGCAACTACCTCACCATGACCCGCGGACTGGGCATCATGGGTTCCCTCTTCGACGGGTACCAAGCCTACGCCGGCGAAGTCGAAGGCCGTACGCAAGGCTCGCTCATCGTAAAGGATAACGGAAAACTGACCCGCTACGCCTACGAAGACGTTCAGGAACGCGGCACGCTGTTCTATCCGGTCGGCACCGAACTGTACGGCGGCATGATCGTGGGCGCCTGCGCACGCGATGAAGACATGATCGTTAACGCGACCAAGGAAAAGGCCGCCACCAACATGCGCTCGGCCAACGCCGATGCGACGAGCGTCATCGACGCGCATAAAGAGTTCTCGCTGGAACAAGCCCTGAGCTGGCTCCGCGAAGACGAACTGCTGGAAGTTACGCCGAAACAGCTTCGCTTCCGGAAGAAGATTCTGGATCACTCTGAACGCCGGGTGGCCGAGCGTCGCAACGAACTCGCGGGCGTCTAACCCGCCTACCCCCCGATCGCGATCCGCCGAAGGTACTGGCCGTAGCCGGTTTTCTCCAGCGGATGCGCGAGGCGGAGGAGTTGCTCGCGGTCAATATGCCCCATGACAAACGCGACCTCCTCCGGGCAACTGATCATCAGGCCCTGCCGTTTCTCGATCGTTTCGACGTAATTGGCCGCTTCCAACAGGCTCTCGTGCGTGCCGGTATCGAGCCACGCGTAACCGCGTCCCATCGTTTCCACGTGCAATTGACCCGCCTCGAGATAGGCGCGATTCACATCGGTAATTTCAAATTCGCCCCGTTTGCTGGGCTTGAGATTTCGGGCGATTTCGACGACTTGCGAATCGTAAAAGTACAGCCCGGTTACCGCGTAGCTGGATTTCGGCTCGGCCGGCTTCTCCTCAATCGTTTCGGCGCGACCTTCGGCATCAAACGACACGACCCCGTACGACCGAGCGTCTTGTACTCGGTAAGCGAACACCGTGGCGCCGCTCTCCCGCGCATCCGCACGGGCGAGCAATCGCGTAAAGCCGTGACCGTAGTAGATGTTGTCACCCAGAATCAAACAGCTCGACGCGCCTCCCACAAAATCTGCGCCGATCGTAAACGCCTGGGCCAGCCCCTTAGGCTCCGGTTGCGTCGCGTAAACAATGGAGATTCCCCACTGCGATCCATCGCCGAGCAATCGCCGAAAGTTGGCCTGATCCTCCGGCGTGGTAATGATCAGGATATCGCGCATGCCGGCTAGCATCAACGTGCTCAGCGGGTAGTAGATCATCGGCTTGTTGTAAACCGGCATCAGCTGTTTACTTACCGAGATCGTCAGCGGGTACAACCGCGTACCCGAACCGCCGGCCAAAATGATTCCGCGCCGATTCACGTTAGGCCACCGTCTTTGCGCGCTGCACAAACTCTTTCAGTTCGGTCAGCGAAATCTCGTACTTCAGCACCTCTTTGTACACCGCATCTACGATGCCGAAGATCTCTAGTAACGCCTGAAGCCGACCGCGTAGCGACTGCACTTCCTCGCTCGGATCGCTCTCCGGCAGGCGCGCCAGTACCTCGGCAATCGCCTCCGCGGTCGGGTCGATCTCCCGTCGTTTCCGCTCCTTGACGATCCGCACAAACATCTGGTACGGGTCTACCTCGGTAATGTATGTATCTTTCCGGTCGCCGGGCTGCCGAAACCGACGCACCACGCCCCAATCAATCAGCTCGCGCAGGTTCATGCTCGCGTTCCCGCGGCTGATCTGCAGGCGATCCATGATCTCATTGACTTCCAGCGGTTGGCCGGTGACAAAGAGCAGGGCGTGGATCTGCGCCATCGTGCGGTTGATCCCCCAGCTACTGCTCATGCGACCCCACTCCAAAATGAATTGGTCTTGGGCCATCGTCAGCACGTCGGGCACCCGCGCCGGGCGCGGATGCGCCTCCGGTTCGTCACCCAGATCGGTCGCCAGGTCGTCCAACAGGTCGTCGTTCGGCCCCTCGAATGCGTGCTGCCCGTTCATGTTTGATCTCGCCCGGTTACCGAGCCGCCGCGAGCCGCCGGCCTTCCACCGCGTTGCGATCAATAAACTCGCGCCAGTTGGGCGGCACGTCGGTGTCCACAAAGATCGCGCTCACCGGGCACTCCGGCTCGCACAGTCCGCAGTCAATGCACTCGTCCGGGTTGATCCACACCTGATCGTCCCCTTCGTAAATGCAATCGACCGGGCAAACGGTCATACAACTCTTATCCATCACGCCCACGCAGGGCTCTGCAACGATGTAGGGCATCCTCGATTTCTCCGGGTTTGAGTCTACTAGCATTGGCCGAATCACGCCGCAGTGAGCAAAAATTCGCAATGTTGCCGCAATTCAAAGTGTCGAATGCGTTAGCTTTCCGCCTATGATTGACCTTGGAGAGAGGGCACCGTCCGCACGTTGTGGGAGAGGCGGCCCCAAAAAGGCAATGAAAAAAATTCTTGTTTTGGCAATCGCCCTGGCGGCGGCTTCGATGGCTACGGCCGACGTCCGCGTTGGCGGTCCTCGCAACGCGGGTCTCGGGGGGGCCGGTCTCGCTTTGCCGTTCCGACCGACGCAGAACGCCATCCTCAACCCCAGCTTCTTCGCGCTGTCGAAGGGCTTCAACTTCGCCTGGCCGGGTTTTGGCGCCCGTGTCAACGGCATCTCGCTCAGCGACGCGTCGGACTACCTGCGCGACCTCAGCAACGGCAGCATCAGCGATACCGACCTTGACCGGTTGGCGAAGCAGTTCGGCGATGGCCGCGTCGAGTTCGGCGCGAACGCTGACTTCGCGTTCTCGTTCAACAATTTCGGCTTCATCGCCGATGGCGCAGCGGACGCGGTCTCGGTCCCGAACCAAACGCTCATCAACTGGACAAACGGCGGCGCGGTGGGCAACCCGACCGTCGGCTCGCAGCTCGATGCGTACGGCGTCGGCGCGTACAGCTTCCGGTTCGGCTACGGACACAAGCAAGCGATCAAGGGCGGCGACCTGAGCTACGGCGCGACCCTCAATATCGTGGAAGCGCGCTACGCTCACAAGATCGCGGCGTACACCGGCGGCGCGAGTGCCACCGTTTCCAACGGCCTCGATATTCCGGGCAGCGGCGACACCACGAGCGATCGCGGAGTCGGCGTGGACCTCGGCTTCCTCTATCAACCGCAGTTCGACCGCAAGCTCAGCTTCGGTCTTACCGTCAACAACTTCGTACAGCCGAACGTCAAGTTCAACCGCCAGCTGCCCAACAGCGCGGTGGTGCTGCGCGATGACATCAACCTGTTCCGCACCCGCTACAACTTCGGCGCGGGCTACCTGCTGAACGATCGCGTGATGCTGGCCGCCGACGTGCTCGACTTCGGCAACCGATCCGGGCTCAGCGGACTCGTCGTCGGTGGCTCGGTCAACATTGCCAAGGGCGTCGACTTCACCATCGGCTACAACACCCGCACCGCGTTTAGCTACGGCTTCAGCTTCGGTGGATTCAACATCCAGGTCGGTGGCCAACAGCCGCTCACCATCGGAACCGGGTTCAAGTTCTAAACTGACCGGCGCACGAGAAGCCAGCCTGAAGGCGCTGGTTCATCCCGCACGATCCGATGGCGCAAGCCGCCATCGGATCGTTTCATCCTCGTTTGGGCGGAACTCCCCAGGATTCCCCGCAAATTGGTACGAATCTCGCGTAGGATAGAGACATGATCACACTTTCGGAACGCGCGGCCAAGGAACTGGTCGATCTCATGGAGTCGCAGGGCAAGCAAGACGTCGCCCTCCGAGTTTGGGTCGCCGGTGGCGGCTGTAGCGGCCTGCAGTACGGTATGGCCCTCGACGACAACGCGCCGGAAGAAGACGACAAGGTGTTCGAATCGAACTCCGTCAAGCTGTACGTGGATAGCCTCAGCCTCACCTACATGGAAGGCAGCACGGTGGACTACGTGGACGACGTGCTCGGCGGCGGGTTCAAGATCGAAAATCCGAACGCGACCGGCTCCTGCGGATGCGGGTCCAGCTTCAAGGCTGAGGGTGCGGAAGCACCGGCCGGTGGCTGTGGTTCCTGTGGATGTCGAAGCTAGTCACGGAAAAGTGTGACACTTCTCCAAAAATGCCCTAAGAAATCTTCGCTTCGGGCCAATACTTCCCTCGTAGCGAAGACACCTATGATGCATTGGGCGGTGCCGGGCTACCGGGCCGCCTGATTTTTTTGCATGAAACGCATCACCTGCATCATTCGCCCCCACTTTCTCGAAGCCGTCAAGTCCGCCATCGCCAATCTCGGGGTGTCCGGGATGTCCGTGGCGGATGTCCGCGGCGTCGGCAGTACCGCCCCGAGCGAAACTCGCTATGGCAACGGCACGATCATCGCCATGCCGATCCGCTCGCGCATCGAAGTCGTGGTGCCGGACGCTCAGGTTGAATCCGTGATCAGTACCATCCTGGAGGCCGCGCGGACCGGCCAGATGGACGACGGCAAAATCTTCGTGGAAGCCGTGACCCACGCCATCCGCATCCGCACCCAAGACACCGGCGACGACGCCCTCTGATCGAATTCCATCCGATCCGTGAATGTTTTTGGGCTGGCGTTCGTCATACTTGCGTCACGGGAATCCGCACGATGAATAGCCTTGCCCTCGCCTCCTTGCTCCTGGTTTCGGCCCATGCCCCTGCGCAAACGAAACCCAAGCCGAAGCCTGCCCCCAAGCCGGCGGTAAAGGTAGAGGTCTCGGTGGACGCCAAGAACGGCGACACCTTGGCCGGCGAACGCACGTTCCGCGTCTCGGTCAACGTGACCGACCCCAACGACACCGTAAACCAGGTGGAGTTTTACGTTAACAACGACCTGCGCGATAGCGACAGCAGCACGCCGTACGAATTCCGTATCGACTCGCTGGGCGAAGAGGAAGGCACCATCCGCTTCCGGTTCAAGGCGTTCACCGCCGAAAGTCGCTCGGGCGAAGTCACGATCACGATGAAGGTGGATAACGGTCTGTCGCTCGGCGCGGCTCACCACATCGCCAAGGGCAACGAGGCCTTGGCCGACGGAAAGTTCCGCGAGGCGATCACCAGCGGACGCATCGCGCTGAAGCTCGAGCCGAAGTCGGTCGATGCCCGCCTCGTCATGGCCCGCGCGAATCTCGGACTCAACGTGTACGACTCGGCCCAGAAGTTCGCCGAGGACGCGCTCGCCGAAAACCCCAAGTCGACCGCGGCCAGCGAACTACTCGCCGCCATCCAGCTTCGCCGCGCCTTCAACACCGTCAGCCGCGATAGCGATCGCACCCGCACGCTCGCCACAATCCGCAACGCCTTTAGCCAGGCCGTGATCGCCCGCCGCAAGTCGCTGGACCTGGCCGTCGATGAGATCGGCGAACCGACCGACGCCAATCTGATTCCGTACGCCGACGCCGCGCTCCGCGCGTCGCGCTACTCCATCGCCATCAGCCGCCTCGACGCGGCGTACAACCGGGATAACTCGCGCACCGATGTCGCCAACCGACTGGCGTACGCCTACATCCGCACCGGCCGATTCGTCGACGCGATCAAAACGCTGGAAACCTTAAAGCGGTACGGCAAGCCGAACGCCTACACGTTTGCGGTACTCGCCGTCGCGTACGACCATTCCGGTACGCCGAAGCAAGCCGAAGAAGCATTGAAGGAAGCGATCTTGGCGAACGACGCCGACCCCGGCGTACGGACCGCGCAAGCGTTCTTGGCGCTAAAGCGAAACCAGACCAACGTGCTGGCGACTCTGGCGCGGGGCCTCTCGAACGATGCCGGCCAGCGCACCGAGTCTTGGTACTTCGTGGCCGCCGCCTTCAACCGCCTCCGCCAGTTTCCGGAGGCACGCCGCGCATTCGAACGGGCGGTCATTGCCGAGCCCGCCAACGCCGACGCCTACATCGAGCGCGGGAACGAATCGCTCGCGATTACCCAGAACAGCAAGCTGGAGAAAAACGAGGAGACTTACCTGTACGACACCGCGAAGGCGTACTACGAAACGGCAGTGGTGGCCCGGCCCGAGTCGGCCGAAGCGCTGAGCGGTCTCGCCCTCGTCGCGCTGTTCCAAAACGATATTCCGCGCGCCATTCAGTTCGGCGAAGCGGCGGTCAAGGCGAGCCCGAATTCGGCGGTGGGTCACTACACGCTGGCCGCAGCCTACGCGAAGGAAGCGAACATCATGTCGAAGCGCGCCGGCGCGTCGGTGTCGCCGGAGGTCTCGCGCTACAACGAGCTGGCCCGCGTCGCGAATACGACGGCGGCCAAGCTGGATGTCCGCAATCTCGAAGGCCGCACGATTCCGCGGGAAGCCGACGTGTGGAAGTACCTTTCGGAAGGCGGCCGACCGGTCGTCATCGCGCGTCCGTGACGCGGGCCGATCACCGCACGATCGGCGGGAGCCGGTAGCGTTCGACGTCGATCCGGGGTTCCACCCCGGGCGGCACCTTTTTGAAGTGCAGGTAGCCGTGCGCCGAGCCTTGCGCCGGAACTCGGTCCAGCTTCGTGGACGAGATCTGATCGCCGATGGACGCCATCACCACCACGTCCAGCGCGTCGGACTGTCCGCGATTGAACACGTGGAATGCCAGCAGGTAGCCGACTTCGCCCGAGGTAATCGCGCCGCGCTCCACCGCGAACTCGGGCGGGGCCACGCTGGCCCGAAAACCGCTCTGGGGTCCGCCCGTCTCGTTCGGCAGCATCAGCGTGGTGAACGCAAGCAACACCGCCGAAACCGCGGCGGCGGTTCCGGCAAGAAGCTTGCGATAATCACGAAAACTCGGTGACAAGACAGACCACAAATGCCCGAAGCGGACCCCGGGCAACCCGTAATCTGAAAACTACCTGAATTTTTTAGGACTTGCGGACGATTCGGATTTTGTTGATGACCACCGGGCTGGTCGGCATGTCGTTGGGACCCGTCTTGACTTCGGCGATCTTGTTGACCACGTTCATCCCCTTTTCCACCTTGCCAAACGCGGTGTACTGACCATCGAGGCTGGGGGCCGCCGCGTGGCAGATGAAGAATTGGCTCCCGGCCGAGTCCGGATCGCCGGCGCGCGCCATGCTGAGGATGCCCGGCTCGTGGGCCGTGTCGTTAAACTCCGCCGGCACGTTGTAGCCCGGTCCGCCCGTACCCGCCGGTCCGTTGCCGGCATTGCCGGGCTTCGTGTTGGGGCATCCGCCCTGGATCATGAACCCCTTGATGACGCGGTGGAACTGGCACTTCTCGTAAAAGCCTTTCTCCGCCAGGTGGATGAAGTTCTTGACGTGGTTCGGCGCTTTGTCGACGAAGAACGACAACTCGATCGTGCCCATGTTCGTCTCGATGACTGCCCGATCGGTGGCACTGATCTTGGTGCTGGCGAACGGCAACTTCGAGAACTTGTCGCCCTGCTCCGCCGGGGCCGGCGCGGACTCGGTAGTGGTCGTTTCGGTGAGCGAGGCCGCCTTCGCGTCGGTCGTGCCGCCTTCGCCCGCCGTCGTGGTGGCCGATTCGATCTTGGCCGGTTCGGCCGTGGGCTGCGCACAGCCGATGATGAGCAGGGCCGCGAGGCCAAAGCCGGTGAAAGTGGAGAGAATGCGTGGGCTCATGGGTTAGGCTCCTTCATACGTGCGGATGACGATCGATTCGATGCGCGCCGGGTTCGACGGGTTCGGATTGTCGCGCTCGTCCCGCGGCAGGTTGACAATCGTATCGACGACTTCGATGCCTTCGAATACTTCGCCGAAGGCGGTGTACTGGCCATCCAGGTGCGTCGATTTCTTCACCATCACGAAGAACTGGCTCCCCGCCGAGTTCGGATCATTCGTCCGGGCCATGCTCAGCACGCCGCGCTCGTGCGGAACGTCGTTGAACTCGGCCGGAATCGTGTACCCCGGGCCGCCGGTGCCGTGCGTTCGCCGATTGCCGCCGTCCCGCGTGTTCGGACAACCACCCTGGATCATGAATCCGGGGATGACACGGTGAAAGAGGATGCCATCGTAATAGCCTTTTTGGGCGAGGTCGGTGAAGTTCTTCACGTGACCCGGTGCCTTATCGGCAAAAAAGCGCACCTGAATGACGCCGTGGTTGGTGGTGATGACGGCGATCGTTTCACCGTTGACGGGCTGACCCATGCTCGCAAGAGTACCGGTTACCGAAACAGAATCTTGTCCATTCCGATCGTGAGGCCGCTCAGCTGGCGCACCGTTCGGCAGCACAGCTTGACGCCCACCATGAAGCTCTCGCGCGTCAGGCTGTCGTGCCGAATCGTCAAGGTTTCGCCCGGGCCGCCGAAGATCACCTCTTGGTGCGCCAACAATCCGGGCAGCCGAACGCTGTGCACGGGGACTGCATGCACGGTGCCGCCGCGCGCGCCTTCTGCCTTCAACAGCGGCGTCGGTAACGGCTGCGGGCTCGATCGTCTTGCGCCGGCGATGAGTTCGGCGGTGAGCATCGCGGTTCCGCTCGGCGCGTCCTCTTTACGTTCGTGATGCATCTCGATGATCTCGGCATCCGGCAGCCAGCGCGCGGCCAACTCGGCGAACCGCGTCATCAGCACCGCGCCGATGGCGAAATTCGGGACGATCATGCCCGCGACACCGTGCGATTGGGTCAGTGCCTCGAGTTCGCACACGTCGTCGTGGCTGATGCCGGTGGCCCCGATGACGAACGACACGCCGCGTTTGGCCGCGCTCTGCGCATGGCTCGCGACCGCGCTCGCGTGGCTCATGTCGACGATGACGTCCGCCTCGCACGCGTCCAGCGCCAGCCCGACCTTTTCCGAAATCACGAGCTCCGGTACGTTGCCGCCGATGACGTCCGCCAGGGGGCGTCCGATGCCCGTACGATCGACGGCCGCGACAACTTCGAATTGCGCGTCGGCGTGGAGGGCACGCACGATCTCTGCCCCCATGCGACCGGCGGCCCCGACCACCCCGACGCGGAGGGCAGGTGGGCGCGGTGCGGCATCATCGCCGTGAAGATCAAACTCGGCATCGCTTGACATGCGGCTCAGTTTAAACCGTCCGGTTGGCACAGAATCGCGGCGTTCGCTTCAACGGTCCATCGTCATGCCGATGGAATCTCGCACGGCCAACAACAATCCCGTGTCCGAGAAGTACTGGCCGATTTTTCGCTCATCGAGCTCCAGCGTCACGTAATGGGCGGCGTCGTTTTTGCCTGGCACCGGCGCCTTGCCGCGATAGCTCGACTTGGCCGCCAGCCACTCGTCCTGATCGCTGAAGTACGCGTGCTTGACGGTCGCCCCGACCTTCGGGGTATCGCGAATGAACCAGAATTCGGACGGATTCGCGAGGGTCAATCCGCCCGGTAAGGGCACGGACTTCGTTTCGCGCTGACCGCTGCGATCAATCACGACGTTCGCGCCTTTCGCGTCGAAGGTCACGATCTTCGTCATCTTCGGCTTGAGGTCTTGTTGCATCTGTACGTACCGCCGCATCGGACGTCCGGCGGAATCGTAGATCGCTTGCTGGATGGTGGTGACGTTGCCGGTTTCCACGCGGACCTCAACCGACTTGCCGCCCTCGCGCACGAGTTTTTGCGTGATGGTGGCCCGACCGGCGTCCACCACTTCGCCCTCTGCGTTCCGAATGCGGACCCGCAGCGAGATCGTGCGGGGGGTGCCTACCGCCGGTTGTGGTGGGGGCGTTTGCAGCGGCAACATCGCCGCGATGGCAACCAGACTGAGACTCATGCGGCACGCTCGGCCGGCGACTCGATCGGAATCGCCAAGCTCTCCGCCAGCATTGTAGCGGCCCGGACTCCGGAATCGTACGCGTCTTCCAATCGTCCGCCGAAGATTCCGTCGGAAGCCACGATCAGGCGCGATCCGGGCGGGTTGACCATGCCAAAGGTCCCGGTGACTTCGGGCTGCGAGTACTTCCAGCGCATCACGCTGATCGCGTCGGGTTGGGTGTACCGGGCCCCGAAGAGCGTGCGGACGTACGGCAACGCCATGTCCACCAGCTCTGCATCTGACTTCGGATAGTGCACCCGCGAGAACTCGCGGCTCATTTGGAGCACGAGCGTGGGGCGTCGCCCGGTGCACTTGGCCGATTCCACGCTGAGCCAGGCGAGGGGGTGGGCTTGGTCGGGCGACAGCAGCGCGGCGTAGGCGGTCTCCGGGAGGTCGTCCGCGTAGCCGAGCATGATCGAAATGCAGCTGCGGTACCGGACGGCGGCGAACGGGCGCGACTCGCCGAGCGTCCACAGGAGCCGGTCGGTCTGCGGGATGGGCGGCGTCAGGATGATGCCGTCGTACCGCTCTCCGTTCACCACCAGCCGATGCCCGTCGCGATCGAGATGCTCGACTTCAGTTTGGAGCCGAACGTCGAGGCCTTCGGCCAGCCGCTTTGGCAACGTGTGGATGCCATCGCGATAGGCAAACCTTCCGGCGGCGCGGGTGGGATCGCCGGGCTGCGGCCGCAGATTGGTATGCAGCATGACCGGTCGGGCGACCGGCTCGAGCCCGTCGGTCGAAATCTCCTCTCGCATCACGCGGCCGAGCTCGCTTTGGCGCGGGACGATCGTGGTGGCGCCGCTATCCCAGAAGTAGTCACCGACGCGCCGGGTGGCACACCGGCCACCGGGGCCCCGGCTTTTTTCGAACACCGTGGCCGCGATGCCCAACCGGCGTAAGGTGCGCGCCGCGCCGAGCCCGGCCATCCCGGCTCCGATCACCGCAATTCGCGATTCGTTCATCTCGTGATCTCTCCTACGTCAATCGCGGCACCGCAGTACGGCCTGGGCCGCCTGGACCCCGGACTCGATGGCCCCGTCGATGCTGGCATTTTGCGTGTAATCGCCGGCCCGAAACACGCCCGACACATCCCGCACGGACGGTCGGCTCGCCATAAATCCCGGCGGTTGGGTCATTTGGGCGTGCGGAATGTCGTCGACGCGCAGGAGCATCCAATCGTCCACGCCGGCACCGGGATACATCGCGCGCAGTTCCGCCCGGATCGCCGCTTCGCCGGGCGGCGGCCGATTGACCACGGTCGCACTGACGAGCGCGCCGCCGTTCGGGGCGAGGGTGCGATCGACCCGGGAAAGAGGCGCGACCTCGTTGATGACGCCGGACCCCGAGCCGTTTAGCACGATCATCGGTTCGCGCTCGACTTCGCGCGGGGCGGCAAAAAGGTACGCGCAGGACCGGTTCCAGCCCGCGATGACCGGTTGGCCGAGCATGGCTTCGTCGGCAAGCGGTCCGGCCGCGAGCACGACTCGGCCCGCGCGGAGCGAGGACCCATCGGCGAGGTGCACGGCATCCGGACGGATCCCGGTGACGCGTTGGGAGAATCGGACGTCCGGCAGGCCGGTCGCGAGTTGGTGCGGAATCGCGGCGATACCACCCTCCGGAACGGCGGCACCGCCCCGGCCGAGCATTCCGTACACGAACAGGAATTGCGCGGCAGAAGTTTGGAGGGTCGGGTCGAGGAAGATTCCGCCGAAGAACGGTCGGATAAAGCGGTCGAGAAAAGCGTCTGAGAATCCATAGTCGCGGAGGTATTGCTCGGCGGTCCGGTCGTCGAAGCGCGCGCGATCTCGCGGCGACAACGCGTTGGCCGTATAAAGAAGTCGCTGAGAACGCAATTTGTCAACCAACGAAAAAACGGGCGACATGGCGGTCGCGATCGGGCGCGCGGCGTCGATGGTGGCCCAGCCATCGCCAAGCCAGATTTTTGCCCCACGTCGCCACGGGCGCAGGCGTAGCGCGACATGGTCGAGCCATTGCGACGCGTGGGGATAAGCCGGGAGATACACCTGGAACCCACGATCGACCTTGAATCCGCGCACGACGTCGGTCTGCAATCGGCCGCCGGGGGCGGTATCGGATTCCAGCACGATGACGCGGCGACCGGCGCGACGAAGGACCTCGGCGCACGTCAGCCCGGCCAATCCGGCGCCTACGATGATGACTGGCCGAATGTCCTGGGTTGCCATGAGCTTGCAGTGTACGCAGGCGGCGAACTCGTATACTCCGGTAAGGGCCATGTACCAAGCACCGCTTCCGCCGGAATACACCGACCTTGATCCGGACGTGCTGCGCGAGCGGATCCGGGCCGCGAAGCAAGCACTTGGGTCATCGACCGTGGTGCTGGGCCACCACTACCAGCGCGACGAGATCATTGAGCACGCCGACCATCGCGGCGACAGCTACAAACTGGCAAAAGACGCCAACTTGCACCCAGAGGCGGACACCATTGTTTTTTGCGGCGTCCACTTTATGGCGGAAAGTGCGGACATCCTGACTCCGGACCACGTGCGGGTGATTCTGCCGAACCTGGCGGCGGGTTGCAGCATGGCCGACATGGCGAATATCTTTCAGGTGCGCAAGTGCGGGCAAGAGCTCGACCGCGTGCTGGGGGCGGGCGTTCGGGTGATTCCGGTCACCTACATCAACTCGGCCGCCAACCTGAAGGCGTACGTGGGAGAGCGCGGCGGCACCGTGTGCACCAGCACCAACGCGCCCACCGCCGTAGCGTGGGCCCTCGAACAGGGCGACAAGGTGCTGTTTTTCCCCGATCAGCATTTGGGGCGGAACACGGGGGTTCGGCTGGGCTACGACCCGGACGCGGACATGGTGGTTTGGGACCCATTTAAGCCATTGGGCGGCAACACCGAGGACGCACTGCGCCGCGCGAAATTCATTCTATGGAAAGGCCACTGCTCGGTCCACAAGCGATTTTCGGTGGAGCAGATTGCCGAGGCGCGCGCGAATTACCCCGATGTGAACGTGTTGGTTCACCCGGAATGCTGCCTGGACGTGGTGCGGGCGAGCGACTTCAACGGTTCGACGGAGATGATCATTCGGACGGTGCGTGAATCGGCGCCGGGTTCGGTGTGGGCGGTCGGGACGGAAATCAACTTGGTTCGGCGACTGGCGAAGGAGATGCCGGACCGGACAATCTTTTGCCTGGACGCGCAGATATGCCCGTGCTCGACGATGTACCGGATTCACCCTTCGTTTTTGCTGTGGGTTCTGGAGCACCGGGTTCGGGGCGAGGTGATCAACCAGGTGGTGGTTCCGCCGAAGGTGAAGCACTTTGCGCGGGTGGCACTGGATCGGATGCTGACGGTTTGTGCGTGATGGGAGCTTTTTTGGGGCCAAGGAACCCCTTGTCGTCGTCGTCCGTACACGCAACTCATGTCCGATTCGTTCGCTGAAATCACCCAGATGAAGGCGGTACTTGACTCGTACCGTCCGCTCTCTCCGAGCGTACGGCGCGAATTGGACGAACGGCTTACCGTTCGATTGACCTATCACTCCACCGCCATCGAGGGCAATACGTTATCGCAAAGCGAAACCCAGATCGTGCTCGAGAAGGGGGTGACGATCGGAGGAAAGTCCCTGATTGAGCACCTTGAGGTGATCGGACATCGGGACGCGCTTGAGTTTGTGCGGGCTCTCGCGGTCGGCCATGAGGGGGTCACAGAGCGGACGATACGAGAGGTTCACGCGCTGGTGATGCGTGGCCAAACGCACGTTGCGGGCGGCGCGTACCGATCGGTAAACGTGGTGGCAGCGGGTACCGAGTTTCGCTACCCGGACCATTTACGCGTTCGGGAGTTGATGGAGGAGTACGTCGGGTGGTGGCAAAGCCCGTCGCCGTTGCATCCAGTGGAGTGGGCATCGGAAGCGCACCTGCGGTTTGTGACGATCCACCCATTTGCAGATGGGAACGGTCGCGTGGGGCGGCTGTTGCTGAATCTCGCCCTTCTTCGATCCGGGTACCCCATCGCGGTGATTCCGGTAACGGCGCGCGCCGAGTACATTTCTGCGTTATCCCAGGCTCAGAACGGCGGGTCTCCGCAGTCTCTCACGGACCTCGTTCTGGCCGCAGTGCGGAACTCCCTCCGCGAGACGTTAGACGTGTGCGAGACGGCTGGGTGAGGCCCGGTCGGATCAGGCGCGAAACTTACCAGGGTGGAAATCGTCATCATTACACCATGGCGCTGAACATCAAGAACGCCGAGGTCGAACGGTTGGCAGCTGAGATCGCCCGCGCGACCGGCGAAACGAAAACCGAAGCGATTCGGAAGGCTCTGGAGGATCGGAAGCAGAAGCTCAACCTGCCGTCCGTGGAGGAGCGG
>JANRKI010000059.1:0-19749 GCA_033763535.1 Fimbriimonadaceae bacterium
CGCAAAATGTTGTACTTCAGCCCGCAGTCCAGCACGGCGAGTCGCAGGCGATCGGCGTCTTGCGGGTCGCTAAGTTCCACGCGTCCGGTGCGGCCCCATCGGTACGGTTCGGCAGTCGAAACCACCTGCACAAAGTCGGTCTCGGCGTACGGTCGCACGGCGGCGAGGGCCTCGGCGGCGGCCTCCGGAGTGGGCGCGATCGCGCCCATGGTGACGCCCGCCTGCCGAATGTGCTTCGTCAGCGCGCGGGTATCGATGCCTTGGATACCGACGCGTTGCCGGCTACGCAAAAACTGGTCGAGGCTCTGGCGACTGCGCCAATTACTGGGCTGAGACTCGGCCTCTTTGACGATGAGCCCGGTCGGCTGCACGCGATCGCTCTCGAAATCGTCGTCGTTGACGCCGTAGTTGCCGATGAGGGGATAGGTCAGGATGACGATCTGCCCGGCGTAGCTGGGGTCGCTCAGGATTTCCTGGTACCCGGTCATGCCGGTGTTGAACACGACCTCTCCGGTGGTGACGCCTTCGGCCCCGAGTGCCGTCCCTTCGAAGATCGTTCCGTCGCTCAGCCGCAGAAATCGTTTCAAGTCAAAAGGTGAGGATACCTACGTGGCGTCCCGCTCCCCTCGGGCTTGGTTGGCGATCATTTTTGAAAATTTCCTTGAAAATGGTTGCAAAAGTTTTCAGACCGCTGTATAACACTTTCGGAGCACAGAAGTAAAACAAATTGCTTCTGATCAGCCAGTACATGCTTTGCGCCATGTTCGTTCTTGCCGTCGGGTGTGGTGCCGGGGAGCCAGATCAAGCACGCGACTACTGCGATGCGCAACCGGATCCGGTAGAGTGTCGCGCTGATGTGGACCTGTGCAAATCTGGCACGTCCGACGAAGTCTCGTTCAAATCCTGCATGATGAGCCTCGGCTACACCGAACCAAGCGAGGTTCCGAACCCCAACTAGGGTAACAAATGGACATCAATCACCGAAAGGTAGCGAAGCGTGAGATAACTCGCGGCTTTTCGGTGATTGAATTGATTGTTGTAATATCCATCCTCGTGGTACTTGCCGCGTTGATCTTCCCGGTGGTGATTGCGGCGAAGGAGAAGAGCCACTCCACCGCGTGCTTGTCAAACATTCGGCAGTTGGGGGCCGCGACGCTGATTTATGCGTCAGACAACGGGGGACGGTTGCCGCAAATTACGTATCAAAGCCCTGCTCAATCCACGACTGTGAACTACCACGATCTTGTTCAAAAGGGCGCGGTACTCAAATGCTCAAAGATAAATGTTGTCGTTGCAAATAGACCGACGCTATCCACCGGCTATTGCATCAACGAACGATTGCACGATGCTGTGATCAAGATCGTAGATGGAAAGCAACGGTTCGATTTTTTCCCGGGAAAGGATTTGAGCGAGGTGGAAAAGCCCGCGATTACAGCTCTTTACGGCGAATGCTCTCCCTTTGTCATGGGTCTATCCGGCCCCGAACACTGGTACTTCTCACCCAATCACTTTATCGAAGACCACAAAGACGAGGTCCGGGAACCGTTACGAGCCTCGAGTCGTCACGCCGGCGGAGCGCACTACGTTTTTGTCGACGGTCACGCCCGCTGGCTCCACGCCGACTTCTTCGTCCGGCCGACCAACTTTGACAGCTTCCACTTCTAGCCGAAATCAGGTCGCGTCGTGGGCGCGCAGCGCGGGAACCGCCGACCATATTTCATTCAAGTCGTGCATGATGAGCTTCGGGTACACCGATCCGTCTCAGGTTCCGAACCCGAACTAGTCGCGGCAATGTACGTCGGTCATCAATCCTGTGAGCGAGCCCGCATGAAGCGCGCTTTCTCCATGACCGAACTTCTCGTCGTCGTCACGATCTTGGTAATTCTCGCGGGCCTTTTACTCCCGGCCGTCATTGCGGCGAAAGAGAAGGGCCGTTCAACCTCTTGCTTGTCAAACATCCGACAGTTGGGAGCCGCAACGCTGATTTACGCGTCCGACAACGGGAATCGCCTACCTCAAATCGCTTACGACTGGCCGGTTTATTCCACGACAACCAATTACCATGATCTTGTAAATCCCAAGGGAGTTCTTCGATGCCCGAGCGTTCATTTGTCTAAAGTTGTAAATCCAACCATAGCGACCGGCTTTTGCATAAACGGGGGACTTCACGATACCGTAACAAAAAACGTTGATGGGAAGGAACGTTTCGCATACTTCCCGGGCAAGAACCTCAGCGAAGTCGAGCGGCCTACCATCACTGCGATGTACGGTGAATGCTCACCTTACGTCACGAGTCTTGGCGGTCCGGAGCACTGGTACTTTGCGGCGAACGGCTTTATCGAAGACCGCAAACACGAGGTCCGGGAACCGTTACGAGCGTCGAGCCGCCACGCCGGCGGAGCCCACTACGTATTTGTCGACGGTCACGCCCGCTGGCTGCACGCCGACTTCTTCGTCCGGCCGACCAACTTTGACAGCTTCCACTTCTAGCCGAAATCAGGTCGCGTCGTGGGCGCGCAGCGCGTCCTCGGCCACGTCGGCGAGGTCCACCCGCGGTAACGGGGCCGCCATCGCGTCCGGGCCGATCGGCACCGCGGTGCGATCGCCAAGGCCAGATTCGAGCACGAGGCCCTCATTTCCGCTCATCACGATCACCAGCAGACGCGCGGGCTGACCGAGAAGTCGGGCGCAGAACGGCGCCAAAAATTCCCGGTCCCACGTTGCCCACCACCATTGCGATTCTTCCGCGAGGCCGGCGGGCGGCGGCGCGAACACCGAAAGCGTCGTCGGCTTCTCCAGCGTTTGCCGCGCGAACGTATCGAACTTCGTTTGCAGTCCGGAGCGAAACATTCCGCGCCCGATGTGCCGGTAACCGACCAACCGCGTGAGCCCGGCCAACCGCCACGATTCGCTGTAGACCCATGCGGGTTGGCCCCGCCGCAGCGAGAGCTTCGGGGTCGGCAGGCGGAATCCGTTTCCCCACGGCATCAGCGCGTCGATCGGCGCCTGCCCGTTGCCGACTCGAGCGCGGTTGAACTCGCAATCCAGCAGCAGGTTGGCGGCGTCATCAATCCATCGCCGCAGCTCGTGCACGCGGTCGCCGTCGGGCATCAGCTCGGCCCAGGTTCGGCCGGGCCAGTCGCCGGGGGCCGCGCACACGTAGCCGTGTACCTCCTCCTGAACCAGCGCGAATTCGGGCGAGATACCGGCTAAAAACGTCCACTTCGGAGTGTTGAGTCGGCCGACGATGGTGAGCAGGGCGTTGGCGTCGGCCTCGGTCAGCGCGTGGCTCAGCTCGGCGATGCCGTCGCCCTCGCGGCGAGCGGGCGTCACCACAAACTGGGTGCTCCGTCCGGGCGGATCGGCGCGCAACGACGACACCATCAGCGGCCCGGGGGCCATCTGACCCTCTTCGCCGCGCATCCCCAGCCACGCGGCCTCCGGAACAAACTGACCGGGTTCGATGCCGTGCGGGTTTGCGATCTGCACCCGACGGAGTCGCCCGCCCGCGCGCAACGCTTCGAGGGCGGGCAGATCTTGGCGCAGCGGGGACGCGTCCGTCGCCAGGTCCACGTCGGGAATCAGCAAAAGGTGCGCGCGCATGGGTGAAATCGGCCTATTCGATCAGGGTGGGTTGGCCCGGGTCGGTCACGCTAAACTCGCCCACGCCATCTTGCGGACTATCCTCGCGCGCCTCGTTCGGAATCGGGATCGGGTAGTCGTTGTTGAAGCACGCCAGGCAGAAGTCGGCCTTCGGACGGCCCACCGAATCCACCGCCCGATCGATGCTCAGGAACCCGAGCGTGTCGCAGCCCAGGCGTTGCCGAAGGGCCTCGGTCGACAGATTGGCGGAGATCAGCTCGGCTTCCGTCGCCATGTTGATGCCGTAAAAGCATGGCTTGATGATCGGCGGCGCGGTGATCCGCACGTGTACCTCGCGCGCGCCGGCATCGCGCAGCATCGAAACGATTTTGTCGGTGGTGGTTCCGCGGACGATACTGTCATCCACCAGCACCACGCGTTGGCCGGCCAGGTGCTCTTCCAGCGGGGTCAGCTTCATCCGCACGCCAAGCTCGCGGATCGCCTTGCTCGGCTGGATGAACGTGCGGTGGATGTACCGGCTCTTCATCATGCCCTCTCGGAACTCAATTCCGGCCTCGCGGGCGTACCCGAGGGCGGCCGGAATCCCGCTGTCGGGCACCGGCACCACGATATCCGCCTCCACCGGCCATTGCCGCGCGAGCTGCTGGCCCATGCGGTAGCGCGCCTGGTACAGCAGCTGGCCGTACATGCGCGAATCCGGCCGGGCGAAGTAGATGAATTCAAACAGGCACATGCTCGGCTTGGCGGTCGGCGCGCCCTGCGAGAATCGCATGCCGGAGTCGTCGATGATGACCATCTCGCCCGGTGCCAGTTCTCGCACTGGTTTTCCGCCGACGGGCCCAAACGCGCACGTTTCGCTGGCGACCATGTAGCCGCGCTCGCCGATCGTGCCCGCAGTCAACGGCCGAATACCGTAGGGATCGCGAAACCCGATAATCGCCTTGGGGGTAAGCACGGTGATGCTGAATGCGCCGTGGCACCGTCGCATCACCTCGCCCACCGCAAACTCGATGCCTTGGCCGATGTTACGGGCGATGATGCGGGCGATGAGTTCGCTGTCGCTGCTGGCGTGTTGCGCCCCGAACACTTCGCCCTCGGCAATCAGCTCTTGCCGCAGGCTCTTCGTGTTCACGAGGTTGCCGTTATGCGCTACGGCGATCTCCCCCTCTTCGTACTGGCAGAAAATCGGCTGGGCGTTCTGAACCTCGCTCACGCCGCTGGTGCTGTATCGCGTATGGCCGATGGCCAGATGTCCCTTCAGCGCATCGAGCCGGTCGCGCGTAAACACCTGTGACACCAGCCCCATATCTTTGATGGTCTTGACGCGCCGCCCGTCGCTAACCGCCATGCCAGCCGATTCTTGCCCCCGGTGCTGGAGCGCGAACAGGCCAAAGTACGCGTAGGTGGCCGAGTCAAGTTCGGGGGTGTAGATACCGATGACACCGCACTTCTCGCGTGGGTCATCCCCCGCGTCAAGGTCCACCGCGATTTCGGGCTCGAGCCAGCCGGGCACCGGCGGCGCCGCATCAAAATCGGGCGGGGTGATCATTGGGTGAGTGTACCGGTCGGGATTTCGTCAACCTGGTCGGAATGAAAAAGCCGGTCCGAACGCGAGGTCCGGACCGGCGGGCAATCGGCAACAATCGTTAGAGGTTGTAGGACGGCTTTTCCAGCCATTCCGCGGGGATCGGCTTGAGGCCGCACGCCACGCGGTTGAACTCGGGCGACTTGATGACCGACGCGGCCACAAGCAGTCGGAACGTGCCGGCCGGGGTCTTCAATCGGATGCTTTGCAGATTGGCTTCTTGCGTACGATTCTTGTGCGGCGCCTTGTACTTCCAACCCTGCGAGTGCTGGTTGCGAATGTGCTTCGCCTTCGTGTTGCCTTTTCGGCCGGTTACTTGACAGATTTTTGCCATGGATTGCCTTTACCGCGCTGGCGGCAAACCGAAATGATACCCGAAGGTTCGGTATGGTGAACCCTATGGGAATGCGAGAGGGACGCGTTCGGGCATCTTTCCGCCGGTTGGCGTGGATGTTGCCCTTACTGGTAGCGACGGCGGGTATCGGGGCGAAGAGCGACGCCCAGGCCCCGAAGAAGATTTTGGACCATTCCGTTTACGACGGGTGGCGCACGCTTTCCAACACGGCGGTTTCGCCGGATGGCAAGTTCGTCGGCTACGTGTACCGTCCGCAAGAGGGCGACGCGATGGGCGAGGTCCGCAACGTGGCGACGGGGGCGATCGTGCAGATTCCGCGTGTGTCCACGTGGCGCTTCACCGCCGACAGCAAATTTCTGATCGCCACGCAGGTTCCGCCGTTCGAGGAAACCAAGAAAGCGCGGCGGGCCAAGGCCAAGCCCGAGGACATGCCCAAGAACCACCTCATCGTGCTGAAGCTCGGCGAGCCGACGTTCAAGACGATCGAGCGCGTGACGAGTTGGAGCATGGGCGAAGACGGCACCCGTTGGCTGGTGTACCGACCGGAACCGGCCAAACCCGCGACTCCGGCAACTCCCGCCACTCCGGCAACTCCCGCAACTCCGGCAAAGCCCGAGGAGAAGAAGGACGACAAGCGACCGACGAAGAAGGCCGATCACCGGGTCGGGGACAAGCACGTCCTGCACGATCTGAGCACCGGTACCGAGACGACACTTGCCAACGTCACCAGCTTCGTGTGGAGCAAGGCGGGCAATCGCCTCGCGCTCGCGTACAGCGAACCGCTGACCGCCACCACGCCCGCCGACGCCCCGCGGGACCGAGTGGAAGTGCGGCATCTGGACGCCGGCAAGGTCCACACGCCGATCGCCCGGCTTGGCCGATACACGCGACTGACGCTCAGCGAGAGCGGGGAGCGCCTCGCCTTCACCACCGACGCCGACGACTACGCGGCCAAGAAACCGTCGCTGAGCCTCTACACCGCCGAAACGAGCCGCGATGCCGCCGACCGCGTCAGCATCGCCCCCGGAGAAATGGTGCTGAGCGAGAACGGCGGGCTCCGGTGGAGCCGGTCCGAACGCCGTCTGCTGTATCCCATCGGTCCCAAACCGGTGGAGGACAAGGAGATTCCGGAAGACGAACGCGTCTCGGTCGACGTGTGGAACTGGCAAGACGCGTTGCTCCAGCCGATGCAACTGTTGCAGGCCGCCGGCGAACGTACCCGCAGCTACGATGTGCTGTACGACGTCGCGAGCAAGCGGAGCCTCGTGCTGGAAGACCCGTCGTTTATCAACGTGATTATTCCGGACCAAGTCGATAGCCGGTACGCGCTCGGCGTCGACTCGATTCCGTACCGCAAGGAGATCAGTTGGGACGGCCAGTACGCCGACGTCTACATCGTCGACACCACCACGGGTACGCGCAAGCGCGTTTACTCGAAGCTGCGCGGGAATGCCAACATCAGCCCGACCGGTAAATGGGTGACCATCCTCGATGAACTCGCCCAAAAGTTCCTGATCATTGACACCGCCACCGGCGCAGTGGAAGATGCAACCGGCAAGGTACCGACCTCCCTGTTCGATACCGAGGACGACCATCCGGATGCCCCGCCCGCTTACGGCGTACGCGGATTTACCAAAGAGGGCGAGCAACCGATTGTCGCGGACAAGTACGACCTGTGGCTAGTCACTCCGAAAGTGCGCATGATGGCGCGCAACCTGACCGGCGGTCGGGACGCATTCCTGCGGTTCAACCGGGTGAACGTGGAGCGAGAGGCCGAATTCGTAAATCCGAACGACATGTGGCTGGTGGCTCAGAACGAACTGAACAAACAAACCGGCATCTACTACCGAGGCAAAGACGGCCTGAAGCGATTGGCCTTTGGACCGAAGGCGTACAGCATCGTGGCGAAGGCCGAAAAAGCCGATACCCTCCTTTACAGCCGCGCGGATGCCCGCGAATACCCTGACCTGTGGCTCACAAACACCGCGTTTGAAGACGCGAAGGTCATCACCAGTACCAACCCGCAGATCGCCGAGTACAACTGGTACACCACCGAACTCGTTTCGTGGCGGAGCGGCGATGGTCAGCAACTGCAAGGGTTGCTGATGAAGCCGGAAAACTTTGACCCGGCCAAGAAGTACCCGATGGTGGCGTACTTCTACGAGCGCAACAGCGACGATCTGTACGCGCACCGAAGCCCGGCTCCTAGTGCCAGTACCATCAACATCCCGCTGTTCTGCAGCCAAGGCTACGTGGTGTTTGTGCCGGATATCCCGTACAAAGTCGGATACCCGGGCGAATCGGCGGTTTCCAGCATCGTCAGCGGATGCAACAGCATCATTGACCGCGGCTTCGTGGATCCGAAGCGGGTCGGCATCCAGGGCCAAAGCTGGGGCGGGTACCAGGTGGCCTACCTCGTGACCGAAACCAATATGTTTGCGTGCGCAGAAGCGGGCGCGCCCGTGAGCAACATGTTCTCGGCATACGGCGGCATCCGCTACGGTAGCGGCATGGTCCGACAGTTCCAGTACGAGCGCCAACAATCGCGCATCGGTGGCACGCCGTGGAATTCGATGCTCCGTTACATCGAAAACTCGCCGATCTTCCACGCGGATAAGGTGCAAACCCCGATCATGTTGATGCACAACGATCGCGACGGGGCCGTGCCGTGGACGCAGTCCATCGAGTACTTCACCGCCTTACGCCGACTGAACAAACCGGCGTGGTTGGTGGTTTACAACAACGAAGACCACAACCTTGTGGAGCGCAAGAACCGAAAGGACCTGAGCATTCGCCTTAGCCAGTTCTTTGATCACTACCTGAAGGGTGCACCGATGCCGGAATGGATGGCGAAAGGCGTCCCCGCTGTAATGAAAGGCAAGACGATGGGGCTCGAAGTTCCGAAGCAGTAGCGGTAACCGTTACCAAGCGCGACCATCCCCGGTGCGACAGGCGCCGGGGTTGTTCTCACCATTCGTATCGTAAAAGTATCCGCACGGATCTTTGAACAGCCGTTGTTTCCTGCGCACCGTTGGAGTGCCACGAGGGTTTTCATCCCACAGCGTGAAGCGCCCGCGAATCAAGCGTTCGTACTGCGCATGCCCATCGACAAATGCGACATTGATCCCGTATCGCCATGCCGGAAAACCGCGCTTCATAACCATTTCGCAGGGCGTGACGGAGGCCCCTTCGGCGTAAAACCATTCCAGCGGCGTAATCGCCCGGCGATGCATGCCCTGCGAACTCGCATGACCGGTATTCGAGATGAGGAAGACTTCGGCAGGGTTCACCACTTCACTCAAGGCGCGACCGATCATGAGGTAGGGTGCGCGATAAGAAACCAGCGTAAAGCCCTTCCGGGTGGGAAATGGATAATGCCGCCGATCGGGCGACCAGCGCACCACCTGAAGGAGGCCCTGTCCACTGTAGAACTCGTGCCCGACGTTGTAGCCGTACCCGTACATCCACGTTTCAGACATCGGATTGTAACTATTTCCTGGGTGAAGCTGGGCCATGCCGCAGCTTTCGGCCGCATCCGAATTGGTCACATTTCGCACGGGCGAGTGAAGGCTGGCGCGATCGTTCAGATAGTCGCCCACCGCGAAGGAAAAATCCCCCGCGATACCGTTCGACCACGAGCTTACGGTGCGGTCGTCGTGGTCTTGCCAGTACTGCTGGTGCGCCAATGCCAATTGCTTGACGTTCTGCAGATCGGCCGACCGCATAGCGGCTAATCTCGCTTGCGCCGTAATCGGATAGAGAATAGCGGTGATGATACCGAGGATCGTGATGATGGCCAACAGCTCAACGAGCGTGAGGGCAAGCTCAGACTTGGTGGGATACCGACGTGGCTTCACGAGACTTTAACTTAAAGGATAACCGCTTACGCTGCGCGTAAAGAAAACCAAGATGGGCGCTGATGGTGGCCGCCGGAATCCATAATACGGCATGAACTCCCGAAAAAATCACTCCGTCGTAATTTGGTAACAACATCAGCCCGGCGAGCAGTGAAACGGCGGTCAATGTCACCATAATCGCCAAGGTATCACGGATCGGAGAACGCGTGCTCTTGAGCCCGAGCACGCCGCCCGCCACGATCGGCGCGAGCAGCATGAATCCCGCGTGACCCCAGAACACGGCGGATTTTTCGGGCAACGGAAACGGCTCCGGGATGAACTGGCGAATCTGACGCAACGACATGCCAAACGTCTCGATCTGTCCAGAGGGCAGGTTGATGCGGACGTGCAGAAAGATCAGCCCCCACAGCGTGGCCTGGCCGAGATACAGCGCGCTTTGAATAATGTCGGGACCGAGCACTTTGCCCAGCGATCCCTCGGGCTGCGCTTGTCGGGTGTAGTTGCCGATGAACTCCGAGCTCAGCTCGGTGGATTCCCCAAACTTGCGGATCGCGGCATCGGCGGCGGCGCGCGGAGCCATCCCGTCGCGGATGTAACCCTGGGTGCGGCCTTCCAGATTGTCCAGCGCCTCGGCGCGGATCCGACGGCGCACTTCAATCGGCACGACCCCGATCATTGGGGCCAGCACGTGGTCAAGGTAGTCGTCGAAGAGGTCCTGGATTTCGACGCTGGTCTCGACCGGGAGGGCCGGAAACAAGACGGAGGGCACGCCCGAACGCGAATCGTCAGGCAACTCGCGTTCGGACATGCCCCATTATGTTGCGGGAGGCGCCTAAATGCCTACCTGGTGGAGGACACTTTCGACCGCCTGGCTATATTTTCGCCAAGCGTTGACTTTCGTTTCAAGCTCTTTCTTTCCGGGAGCTTGGATGGAATAGACCCGCTTTTGTCGTTCGCCGAGGGCCCCTTCCCAGTGACTGGTGATGAAACCCTTAGCTTCCAGCTCGTGGAGCAACGGGTACAGGGTGCCGTCGTTGAACGTGAGGTGATCGCCGCTGCGTCGTTCCACTTCGCGGGCGATGTCGTATCCGTGGCGGGGTGCATCTTCCAGCACCGCCAAGATCAGGATGAGCGCGTCGTTCCTTCCTAAGGACTTCTCTGCCATTCCCTAGCTATATCACGTATAGGCCCGGTAGAGGAAGGGTTTTTGCTCTTTCGGGCCCAAATAGCCGTGACTATCGCAAAAAAGGGTTACTTGATCTTGCGAACGGCGGCGATCACGTCCTGTTCGTCCGGGATGCACTGGAGTTCCAGCACGCGTGCGTATGGCATCGGAACGTTGAGTCCGCCAACCCGCACGACCTGCGCGTCGAGGTCGTCGAAGCAGTCCTCGCTGATACGCGACGCGATCTCCGCGCCAAATCCGCCGCTGCGCCAGTCCTCGTACACCACCACCGCGCGGTGCGTCTTCCGAACCGAGTTGTAGATCGTTTCCGTATCCAGCGGCAGGAGCGATCGTACGTCCACGACTTCCGCGCTGATGCCATCCTTCTCCAAGAGCTCGGCGGCGGCCAAGTTGACTTGCGTCATGCGGCTATAGCCCACCAGGCTGATGTCCGTACCCTCGCGGAGAATCTGTCCCTTGCCGATCGGCACCGTAAAGTCGGGGTCGTCGGTCAGTTCGCCCTTCATGGCGTACAGGCCGGGGTTCTCGTATACGATCACGGGGTTGTCATCGCGCACGGCCGAGCGCAGCAGCCCGTAAACGTCGTTCACGGTCGCGGGACACACCACCTTGAGGCCCGGCACGTGCGCGTACCAACCTTCCATGCTGTGGCTGTGCTGGGCGCTCAGCTGCTTGGCCGCACCGCCCGGTCCGCGGAAGACGATCGGGCACTTGACTTCCCCGTTCGTCATGTAGTGGATCTTCGCCGTGTGGTTGATGATCTGGTCTAGGGCCAAGATCGAGAAGCTCATCGTCATAAACTCCACGATCGGCCGCAGACCCGCCATCGCTGCGCCGGTCGCAATGCCCGCAAACCCGGCTTCGGTGATCGGCGTATCAAGGATGCGCAGGTTGTAGCGATTCTGCCGATCGCCGAACTTCTCCACCATCCCGCGCGTGACTTTGAACGTGCCCTGGTACCGGCCGATGTCCTCACCCATGATGAGCACGTTCTCATCGCGCACCATCTCGTCAACGATCGCCTTTTGAAGGGCGTCTCGGTAAGTCATTTCAGTCGGCATTAGTGTCCAGCCTCCGGCTTCATGTCGGTGTAAATGTTGTCGTAGACCTCATCCGGATCCGGGAACGGGCTTTCTTCCGCTTGCTTCATCACGGTTTCGGCTTCGGCCTCTACTTCCGCTTCCAAGGCTTCCAGAGCCTCTTCGCTCATCACGTTTTCGGCGATGAGCTGCGCGCGCAGCCGAGCGATCGGGTCCCGCTTCAGCGCCTCTTGCTCCTCTTCCTTGGTGCGGTAAAGCTGACGGTCTTGGTCGGCCGCGCCGTGACCCGAATAGCGGTAGGTCATGACTTCCACGAAGTAAGGCCGCTGATTCTCGCGCACCCAATCGATGATGCGCTGGGCGTCCTTGCGCATCTGCACGACATCCATGCCGTCCACGCGCTCGCTCTGGATGTTGAATGGCAAGCCGCGCTTCCAAAGCTCCTTGTCGGCGGCGTGGTACTCGAGACGCGTGCCCATCGCGAACTCGTTGTTCTCGATGATGAAAATGCACGGCAGGTCCCACAGCGACGCCATGTTCAGCGTTTCGAACACGACGCCTTGGTTGGCCGCGCCGTCGCCCATAAAGTTAAGGCAAACGCGATCCTCGTTTCGGTAGCGCGACGCGAACGCGAGTCCGGCCCCCAGCGGAATGTGTCCGCCGACGATGCCCCAGCCTCCGTAGAAGCCGTTCTTGGGGTCGTAGATGTGCATCGATCCGCCCTTACCGCCGGCGGTGCCGCCCTTGCGCCCGATGATTTCGGCCATCACCGCAACTGGATCGGTGCCCAGCACGATGGCGTGCGCGTGGTCCCGGTACGCCGTGATGACGTAGTCGTAACCCTTGCGGATCGAATTGAGCCAGCCGGTCGCCAGCGCTTCCATGCCGATGTACGTGTGCATGTAGCCACCCGCGAGCCCTTTGCGGTAGGCGATGTTGCACTGTTCTTCGAACTTCCGCACGAAGAGCATTTCCCGGTAGTAGGCCTTGAGTTCGGCAGGTGAAAGCGTGATGGATTCTTCGGCTAGGTTCGCCACGGGTGGTTCTCCTGAGAGTGCGGGGCGCGATCGCCCCGAGGTTAGTTATACCGGAGGCGGGCTTGGGTTCGGCCCGAATCTGGACGCGAATGCCGGATTGAGGCTCCGTCGGTGGTGCCGTTCGCCTAAAGGCCGCGTGAACTGCGCGGACAGGTAGGAGCCAAGAATCACGCGCAAGTTTCGTGACCAATAGATGCGAGACCAACCCGCGCGATGACGTTCTTCACGAGCGGCGCTGGCCGCTTTTGGCTTGCCAGCGCAGAAGGAACGGTCAACGGCATGGGCTCAAACCGAATCGCGCCGCCTGCCAGTCGCTCAAGGCCAGCGGGAAGCAGGCTGTAAGCAATTCCCGAGGCCACGTAAGCCATGGAATCGAACGCATCTACCGACTGCTCCCACATCCGGATTTCCCACCCATGGTGTGACAACACGGTCTGCAACCGGGCGTGGAGTGCCGGCCATTGCGAAATCGGCGGAACCACCATCGGCAGACGATCAATAACATCCGAGACCGAGGCGGCGCTTCCGGGCAAGGCCCACGCGAGCGGCGTCGCAAACTCGGCCTGTAACGCAATTTCGCGATTTCCGATCGGCGGATTCAAGAACCCGAGATCGAGTTCGCCCCGCTCCAACTGCTCGGCCAAAAGGTCGCTCCGACGTCGCACGAGTTCCACCGACAGCTGCGGAAATGCGGCACGTAAGTCTGCGAGGTAGTTGAACAAACAGTGACCGTAGTTAAACGTCGTGTAGCCCAGGCGAAGGGTTCCGGACAGGCCCTCGTGAATCTTCCGCGCGTCGCGCAACGTTGTCGTGGCGGCAATAAGCACGGCCTCGTACTGATGGATCAGGAACGAGCCCGCCTCCGTCACCCGCACTCCTCGGCCCTCGCGACGAAAGATCGGAAAGCCGACCGCGCGTTCCGCCTCTTGCACCATGCGCGAAACCTGACTCTGCGAGTAGCCCAGACGCTCCGCCGCGAGACTCATGGAGCCGCACGCCATCACCTCCTTCAACAACACGTACTGTCGCGTCTCCAAGCTATCCACTTCTTGCATAACCAGACCATTCATTATGCATAAATCATCACATTCGAGCGTCCGTAGGATGCGGCAATCGTTCCCGATTCCAGGAAAGCCCATGCCGTTCACCACCATCCTCGCCTTGTCCGCGCTCACATTTTCCTCCGCCAATGGCCTCGGCCCGGCGCAATCTCCCGGGGTGCAGAATCCTCGAGCTCTTGAGGGGCTCAGCAAATCGAATGCCGTGCTGGTTCTGGTCGACTACACGGATGGCCTCATGCCCATCGTAAAGACGCTGAGCCAAAAGGCATTGAAGAACAACACGATTGCCCTTGCAAAAATTGGCAAAGCGTTCAAACTCCCGACGATCGTGCTGGGGGATGAGGGCGGGTTCCGGGGCAAGCAAATGCCGGAGCTCATGGAAATCGTCAAGAACGATACATTCATTCCGCGCCATACGCCAAGTGCGTGGCGCGAGCCCGCATTCGTATCGGCGGTTCAGAAAACTGGTCGCAAGAAGCTGATCATGGCCGGCATCTCAACCGATAATTGCGTTGCCCTGCTGGCCCTGGATGCCATGCGCGCCGGTTACGACACGTACATCGTAGTGGATGCGGGTGGGTCCGACAGTAAGCACGCAGAAGACGCCGCCCTATCGCGCCTCACCGCGGCGGGCGCCGTACTCGTAAATTGGGTCCAACTTGCAAGCGAGTTGCTGGTCGATTGGGAAACTCCGGAAGGTCCCGTTGTCGGAAAGATCTACCAAGATCACCTGGATAGCAAGCCCGTCGAAGAGTCCGCCCAACGCGCATTCGACGCATGGCGAACCGGCGAAGAGACCGGTGACTACCGTCAGTTTAAGGCACTGCTTTCGCCGAACTTTCGCGAGTATTCCCACCCGGTACAACCTTCGCGCGGTCATCTCACCGGCCCGAAGGCGAAAGAACGAATGCTTCAGCTTGTTGCCGAGCGTGAGTCCAGACCAAACCAACTCAAGTTCAGCCAAGTGAAAACCTTTACCGACGCAAAATCGGTAATGTTTCAGTTTCGATCCAGTGGCAAACTGGCCGGAGGCTTCCCGTACTCCGGCGACAACACGCTCATCTTCGGCATTGAAGACGGTATGGTGGTCAGCTTCCGCGAATACTTTGGCGATGTGGATCCGAGCTGGTTTGGCGGTGGCAAAAAGTGACGTCGGTCAAGATACCCACGAACGGTGTGCTCTACCATGTTCGTATCATGGGGAGTGGTCCAACCCTCATGCTGTTGCACGGTTGGATGGGAACTTCGCACGTTTGGTTAGGGGTAGCCGAGCAACTCCAAGACCAATTTCAACTGGTCATACCGGACATGCGTGGATACGGGGAATCTGACAAGCCTTACGCGGGATACGATGGCGCGACGCTTGCAGACGATCTTCTCGGTATCTTAGACGCGCTCGGTATTCCAAATGCCGCGGTTATCGGTCACGACATGGGGGCAATCCCAGCGCTACTCTTCGCCGCGAAGTACCCGCATCGGACAACCTTTTTGGGCTACGTCGATGAACCGCTTCCGGGCTACAACCTCCAAGAGTTCACGGCATTTGACGAAAACAATGTTTTCCCGTACTGGTGGTTCAGCTTCAATTCCCAAGCTCACCTACCAGCCCTGATGTGGGAAGGCAAAGAGGCGCAGTTGGTGGACTACTTTGTCTCGGCTATGACGGCGGACCCGCATGCGATTCCGCCCGATTCACGCGCGGAAATCGTGCGCACGCTCCGAAAACCCGGTGGCTTGCACGGTTCATTCGGATGGTACCGAGAGGCCCTTCGAAGCGGTGGTCAGATCCGAGAAGCCACTCGATCGAAGCTACAATTGCCCGTGCTGGCCGTCAACGGGCAGTACGGGCACCCGGGCGTTGGCGACCAAATGCGGCTGGTTGCATCCGAGGTCACGTCCTTTACCGTCGCCAACTGCGGGCACCTCGTGCCCGAAGAACGTCCCGACGAATTTGCAGATATCTTACGAGATTTCGCAAACGCACATGCCGGCGGTCAGCCATGAGCTGGAGTCCGGCATTTGCGCATCGACGACTTGTCGTAAACGACGTGGACCTTCACTACTTGGTCGGCGGTAGCGGCCAGACGGTGCTGCTCGTACACGGTTTTCCCCAGCATAGCTGGCTTTGGCGGCCGATAGCAAACGCGCTAACGAACGAGTTCAAAGTGATTGTTCCCGACCTGCGTGGAATGGGCGGTAGCTCCATTCCGCCAACGGGATATGATGCTCAAACCGTTTCGACAGACTTGACCGCCATCCTCGACGCGGAGCACTCTGACCACGTTCATTTGGTAGGCTACGATATCGGAGGAGCCTGTACGACATACCTGGCGTATGTGCAGCCTGAACGCGTGCGAACGTTAACGCTCGTGGAGTATGCCCCGCCCGGATACGGATTCGAGTACGGATTCCAGCCGACCCCAAATTGGCAGAGTTGGCAGTTGAGTTTCTTTACCCAACCGGATGTCGCGGTGCGATTCCTCCAGGGCCAAGAACGGGAATTGCTGAGCTGGTACTTCTGGCATTGGGCGGCGAATCCGCACGCCGTGACCCAGGCAGACTTCGAGCTGTACGTCCGCGAACTCCAAAAGCCAGGAGGGCTCCGCGGAGGGTTTGAGCACTTCGCCGCGGTCTTCGAAAATCAACCCCTCTTCCAGGCAATTCCTCCGCATGGTATCCCGGTACCGAGTCTTGGCGTTGGCGGTGAGTACGGAACTCAAGCGTTTCCCGCCAACGCCCTCAATCAACTGACCACCGGAGCCGAACAAGTCGTCATTCCCGGTGCCGGTCACTGGATCGTGGAAGAGCAGCCCGAGGCTTTACTTGCGGCACTTACCGACTTTTGGAGAAAACTGAGCCAATGACAGACTATGAAGAAATTGCCATTCTCGTCGCCAAGTTTGATGAAGCCGTGAACCGCCGCCGCATCGAGCTATTCGACACCCTCTGGTCAGAGGATGCAAGTTGGGAAATCCGCAATCCCATGCCGATGCGGGTGGAAACTTGCGCGAAAATCATTGAGACTTGGCAACAGATGCTCGGTGGCACAAAATGGCTGTTTCGCGGTTCGTTCTTGGGCACCGTGACCATCAACGGCGACACCGCATCGGGCCGATGGCCCTGTGTGGAGACCGGCGAGTTTGCCGACGGTACTCCGTACGACAATCGCGCGTACTACGAGGATACGTACGTGCGCACCGACGCCGGATGGCGGTTCCGATCCCGGAGCTACCATTACCTCTGGCTGTCTCGCAGTCCACTTGTCGGCGATGTGATCGGAGACACGGTCGAATAGCCTGCCAAATCCCCCGGGCCGCCGGAATCGCCTTCCGATCGGCCCACCGCCGTCGGCCCCGCCCGGCGACACCGACTGAGCGAAACCGCCCGCTAACACGCGTAAGCACGCGGTTTCCGAAAAAAGTAAACAAAATGTTCACACAAACGGTGCACGACGTGTTATAGTCCCCACACTTCATGCAACGTAGCATGCCGTCCGGATATCGAGAAATCGCCCAGGATCTGCGTCGCCGCATCCAACAGGGCGGAATCAGCGTGGGCTCACTGTTGCCCACCGAACGCGAACTCTATTCCGAGTTCGGAGTCAGTCGCACCACCATCCGACGCGCCCTGCAAGAACTTGTACGTACGGGCCATGCCATTTCGCAACCGAATCGTGGACATATTGCACACGAACCGCCGTCGCAAAACGAAAGCCGGCTCGTCGCCTTTATCGACCACGCCTCCGCCATTCACCAAACGCTGTTCTTCACCCTGTCGCGCGCACTGGCCGAGCGCGGCTACCACCTCGTCCACGTCGATAGCGAGCTCGTGGGCACCGAAGGCGCACTCGAAGCCGCCGCCGCCGAATCCATGTTCGGCGCGATCGTCTGGTCGAAGACGTCGTCGCCCGATCCGGTCCGCCTCCAACGGCTGTCCGGCAACCTTCACGTCGTCAGCCTGTTGCACAAGCTGAAGGGCCTCCCGACCCCGCACGTGCAGCCAAAAATTTACGAGGGCGCGCGGCTGGCCGTGCGACACCTCGTCGCCCACGGCCGCCGAAAGCTCGCCGTGACCGGCATGCTCGACGGAAGCCCCGTCCACCACGAGGGCCTGGCCGGATTTCTGCACGGCTGTCACGAATTCGGCTTGGAGGTCAGCCCCGCCGATTTTCTTTTTGTCCGGACCAGCACCAGCGAGGCCATCGAGACCCGCCACCTCGCCCGACGCCTGCGCGATGCCGATCGGCCCGACGCGATCCTCATGTTGCAAGACATGTGGGTCGATGCAATCGCCGACACCATCGAATCGTGTGGGTTATCCGTGCCGCAAGACCTTGCCGTCATGGGCATGGGCAACGACTTCGCCCACTCCTTCGGCGGTGTCGGCCTCAGCACCGTGTCCTACGACTGGCAAATGGCCGCCCACCTGGTCATCGAACAGCTTTTCCACGCTCGTACCGCCTCCGGACGCCATGCGCGGTCGGTGGCATTCGATATCGCCATCATTCCGCGCGGAAGTGTGGGCGAGCCCCCGTCTGAATGGTCGGAGGCTCCGTACACCCTCAACCGCGTGCCGACAGTTCACCCTCTCCCGCAATTCGTTGCGGCCCGACCATCAGCCACGTTGCTGTAGCTACGCCGACGTAGACGCCATGAAAAAAGCCTTTACCTTGATCGAACTCCTCGTCGTCATCGCGATTATCGCGATCCTCGCCGCCATCCTCTTCCCCGTCTTCGCCCAGGCCAAAAACGCCGCCAAGAAGACCCAAGCCCTCTCGAACGTGAAGCAGACCGCCATGGGCGTCCTGATGTACACGAACGACTACGACGACAACTATCCGATGGGCACCGGCGCTTGCTGGTGGTATCCCACCGACGGCGGTTGGTCGCTGGACACCCAGCCGTACATCAAGAACCTGCCCCTGCTCCGCACGCCGGATGATCCCCTCAGCAAGAACGGTTGGCAAGAGTGGCTGAAAACCAATCCGAACGGCATCAACATCTCGTTCGCCGCCAACGGCCTTATCCGCTGGAACGGAACCATCAACGAAAACTACGGCGTCATGACCATGGTCCAAAACGTGGCGGATAACCGCTGCGGCGCCGGCGCATGGATGGGCAACACCATCGTGTCGACGACCTCGGTCACCAACGCGGCCGACACCATCATGCTGGCCACCCGCTACGGCAGCCAAATCACCTGGGGCACCGGCGACTTCATCGCGGGCGTCGACTGGTGGGACTGGACCGGCCACGCCGGACTGTTGCCGGACGGCACCCGTAACGGAACTCCCTACACCGTCAACGGCGTGGTGCACAACCGAAACAACCGCATGGGCGCGGTCAACGCTGGCTTCGCCGAGCGCGCCGTCTTTGCGTTCTCCGACGGGCACGCGGCCGGTCTCAACCCGATTCAAACGAATCCGGACGAAACCAACCAGCCGCTGCTGAACAAGTGGAACGCCAAGCGATGATGCGCCGGCTGGCCGTGCTAAGCCTAGGCCTCGCGATCATCGCGGGCCTCGGCGGATGCACCAACGACACGCAAACTTCGGCGACGAAGGAAGAGCAGTCGCGCTGGCAAAACCCCGTGAAGGAACCGCCCCCCGAGGCGGGCAACATGGGCGGACCGCCGAAAGGTGGCACTGCCGGAGGACCGCCCCCCGGCGCACCCCCCGGACCACCGCCCGGTGCCCAAGCCGGCCCCGGCTAGGCACTGAGCTCGGCTCGGTCACCTCGTAACGCTCGCCCGCGGCCCGAAACCGTGGGCGACCAAACCGTGGGCGACCAAACCTGGGGCGGAATCACCCCGCCCGGAATCGAACCTCACCGACCGCTTATCGTAGCGCGTCGGCGCGGCTCACATCTTCCCACGGAAACCGCGAATTGCCGAAGTGGCCATTCTCCGCCGTCATGTGGTAATTCCATCCCCCGTCCGCCGATGCCGGCAGGTGAACCTTGCCTTCTGCCACCAGCTTGCGCAAGCCCGGCGAGGCCGCCGGCGCCGTCGGATGCAGCAACGTGAG
>JANRKI010000060.1:0-19322 GCA_033763535.1 Fimbriimonadaceae bacterium
AAAGTCGTCGCTACTGGCGCGTACGGTTGGGGCATTATTGCCACCAAATCGGAATCCACCACCGGGTCCACCGCCGCGATTTTGTCCGAAGCGACCGCCGCCGCCGCCACCGACTTGAAACTGAATTCCTCCTCCACCGCCGCCAAACGGAAAGGGAAGACCGCCTTGTTGTGCGGCGAAGACCTCGTTGACGACACGTGCAAGCTGCGATGCGGCCGCGTACTTAACCGGATAGACCTTGAGTTCTGCCTGTGGCGTTTGCATGTTTGCAAACATGGATGGGTCAAACGCCGGGGTTTGGTTTTGCGGTCGCTCTTGTCGCTTTTTGATGACCAGTAGCGACCCTTCCCGCACCATTTCGTAACCCTTGAGCGAAAGGGTGGTACTAAGGATTTGGAACGCCTGACTGATGGGGACTTGCTTAGCACTCGTTACCGTTAGGCGGTCGGTGAGAGCAGGGTCCTTGACAATACTCACGCCACTCGCCTTTTCGAAGAACGCGATGATCATGTCGATTCCCGAATTGCGAAAATCGAGTTTCACCGACTTCCTGGGTAGCTTGAGGCCTTCCCACGGCTTGCTAGAACTTGCGCTAGGTGCAGCCGTTCCGAAGTCAAACTGCGCATGCGCGGTCGTGCCGGAGATGAGCAGCAGAGCGATGAAGAGATTAGTTTTGGCGTTCACGATTTCCTCGGCGTCCACGGCCTGGACGTGCTTGGGTCGGGGCGGAGCCTAGTTCATTAGGCACTACGGCAGGATTGAAACTGTTGTTGGCGGACGCGACTGGTTGTACACCAATGGTGCCCGCCATGGGGAGCGGGAGTGGCGTCACGGCAGAGCTGCTCGAGGTTTCACTCGGTGCGAAAGAATCAAAACTCACAAGCGGTACCGATCGTGTCACGCCGTTGGGTCCCTGTAACACGATGCTTTGGTTCGTTACCGTCAAAACGCGCGAGGTTTTCCACGATTCTCCCCCTTTCACGAACGCACCTTCGCCGCTACCCGAGTTTTCTAGCAGTGCGGTAGCACTTCCATCTACCTCCGCATAGCCGGTATAGCTCCATTTCGCTTCGCCATTGGCAAACGCCGGCGGAATGCCGTTGTCCGCAGTGGGTACCACCTGTCGGCTGTCCTCGCGAATCACAAGGGGCATAAACGAATCCTTGACTGGGGCGTTCACCGCGGCGAACCGAGCGCTGTAATCCTCTTCCCGAAAGAGGTCTGCCTTGGCCGAAGGAGGAGCCGTCGGTCGTGCGCGCTTAGCGCGGATCGGAGCGGGTTCTTCCGAGGAGGTGTACCAGTACCCTATGCCCAGTACTACGGCCCCAATGATCGCTAGGCGTCGATAGTCCGTTTTGGGAGCGGGATTACTTGCGTTTGGCACCGGTTACTCCTGCTTGGGTAGTCGGAACTGCTTGTTCCTTAGCGAATGCGACGAGTCCGATCGTGGCGGTCACCTTGGATGACGACTGATCCGCGCTCGCGATTTGTACGAGGTTAACTGCGAGTCGTCGGTCGGCGGATCGAAATTCATCGAGTAATGCCATCACTTTCGGAAAGCTTCCGTCGACGGTTAGTACAAAAGGAAGCTGAGAAAGCTTAGCCACAGATCCGTTGCGCTGGGGTTGGAATCGAATCAGGTTTAGCCCGTGCTTCCCGACGTAACCGTTGACGTTGGCGAGCGCAAGGGGCGAAATCTTATCAATCGGCGTATTCCAGACGGTACGGTCGATGACCTGGCGGGCTGCCGCCGCTCGCGACTTTGCCTCGTCAATATCGGAGAGTAACTGAACTTCTTGCCGGCGATGCTTTGATTGAAGTCCCTTCGTGCTCGGTTTGGGCATCAGGAGCAAATACCCGCCGAGCGCGACGAGCACAACGAGGCACATGATGCTCACCGACTGCGGTCCCGAAATGCGGTTCACTTTTTGATGCCTCCAGTTCTCTTACTCCCTTCTACCAACGGAAGGTTCCCTACCGGAAATGCTGAGACGCTAAACTGCACTATTCGAGTCTTGTCAATCTCGCCATTATTTGCGAAAACCAACTTGACGTCTCGGAAGCGCTTCTGTGCGGTCAATCTCCGAACAAATTCGCTTACCCCCGTGCTTGTTTTTGCGGTACCCCGGACCTGAAGTTCTCGACCCCGTTCGAAGGACAACCCGGTGAGCCAAACACCCGTGGGAACTTCGCTGGTGACCACGCGAATCACATCCGAAGCTGATTGTGCCGGTTCGAATGCGCGCTTCAACGCCTTCTCCGTATCACTTACGGCAAGGACATCCGCCTCAACTGCCTTCTTGGCGGTGTTCAATTGCTTGATCTTTTGTGCGTTTCGACGTTGCTGTTTTGCCACGACGGTAAATGACTCTTCGCGGTCGTAGTACGCGAAAGTTGCGAGCGCGAGGACGGCCATCACCATGAGAAGGGCCTGTCTACCAGCCTGTTGATTTCGTAGTTTCTCTCTTCGCTCTCGGTTTTCGGGCAGTTCCAAGAGAAGTTCGGGAGCGGTCCCGTTGCCAATCGCGTCAAGTGCGCTTCGCGGCGTTTTGCGATCTGCCTCGCGGTAATCGAGATCGCCGGCGGAGATGATCGGCACATTGCCTACTCCCGCAACAAGTTTCGTTCGGTCAATTTCGGAAGGGATGTCCGCATCGCGGTTAACGACGCGGCTGTACTGTAGCCTTCCAGCGGCAACTACGTCAATCGCGATACCATCGGCGGCGTTTTGGACGACGATGGCATCCGTAACTCCTAACTCTTCGGTAAGCCTTACGGAACCGATGGGGCCAACACTGATGGCGGTGATCCGCGCACCGGCTTGTTCCAGTTGACGAATTGCAGCCCGTAAATCTTCCAGTGATGTGCCCGCGACGAGGGACCACCGGCCGCCTTCTCCGGTGTGATCGGTTTGCCAGACATCAAATGCCAGTTGGGCGTTTGGTAGAGGGAAGAACTCTTGGCTACGCAGTTGGACAATTTTGCGCAGTTCTGCTTCTGGCGCGGCCGGCAAGAAAGTTGGTTTGGTAAATGCGGTACGTCTTCCGAGAACGAGAAGTACCTCTTGTCCTTGAAGGTCCGCAAGCGTCGTGGAAACGCGGTTGGATGCCGGATCTGCGACTCGCACGCCACCAGAACTCCATTCGACGACGTAGCGCGGACTCACGGGTTTCCTCCTGCGTCAACAAGGACGGTTTCCGTGGTGGGTTCCTGTTGCCAGTACCATCGATCCGTAGGATCGTTAAAGGGTAGGGTCGAGACGGATATGACGGTGGGAATTTCTTCTCTTACCTCGATAACTGCTTCAATCGCATGGATCGCACTACCGTACGTGCCAAGGATGCGGACAAGGAACGATTGGGAACTGACGCTGAAAAAGTCCACGGATTGCTGCAGCACGTTGCCGGTTACGCCGGGAAGCGTGCCGTAGTCGCCAAGCGTCGCAAAACCTTGTGCTTGGCGTTGTAGTATCGACTGAACGACATCGGGAGTAAGCCCGGGAACGCTCGATAACGTACTTTCAGTTGCCGTGTTCAGATTGATTTTTCCTCGGACACGCGGCTGGGCGTTCGTCGTCAGGTTGTCAAGAATGCTGCTCAACGTTTGGCCCTGCACGCCAGGGAGTACGGCGATTTCTCCAATGCCAGTCCAGTTCTTGCGTGAAGCGATTTGGGCGGCAATGTTAGCGGGAAGGCTCACCGGGGGTTGGGTGAGCGTTTGAATGTTGGTGCCTTGCGCATTCACGTTTACGCGGGTTTGGCCGTCAGTGCGCGTGTTGGCGGTGTAGGCATTCACGCCAAGAACATCGTACAGGATTGGCGCATTTCCATTGATTCCGGGAACGAGCGTATTGCCAGAGACGCCATCGTTTACTTCGTAAAGCGTTTGGGGCGTAATACCACGGACTTGGAGCAGCTCATCAATGGTGTCAAACACGGCGAGCTTAGCGTTGTACGGACGTTCAAGCGCGTTGTAGTACTCATCCTTCGCACCGAGCGGTCGCGGATTGCGGTCAGCTTCTCGGTAATCAAGGATTGAATCGACCTGCTCCGGCGTGAGGGGCAATGTTTGCAACTGCGCCTCTGTCGCGGTATTGATGTCAATACGCGAAGACATGTCGATGATTTGCATCCGGAATCGGCCATTCCCGATTACAAACTCTTCATCGCCGTTGTTACCGACCAGCGCCCAGGCATCGCTCAGACCGGTTGTGCCTTGCGTCACCGGTTCGATCCCCTGGGTGCGTGGACTCAGCGCTTGCTTCGCTCGCTCAATGGCGGCATAAGCCATAAAGCGGGCCATTTCGCGCTCGGTTCGCTGAATCGTCTCGATAGAGTAAGCGCGTTGAGTGGCACTTACGGCCGCCAATACGGCCACTAGGAGTGAAAGCACCGCGAGGGTGACGATAAAGATAGAGCCTCGCTCTCGTCGCGTCATCCTCCCGTCACCTCCGTAACAGGATTGGTCACGGTTACATCACTATTGAGGAGACGGATGACGAAAACTCGGTCCATATCCGCATTAACTCGACGATAGGTGACTCGGACGGCAGCCGGCAATCTGCGCGTGGTTTGCGCGCGAGTATCCCAAGTGGTCTGCCAGGTTTCGCCGTCCCAGAATTCGTAACTTACGGTTTCGATATTGGCGTCAAAGACACGTTCTCTTCCGCCCTGCGATGGGTCGCCGTCCGCGGGAGTTTGCTCACGTACGAACAACCCTTGCCGACCGTTGCCGCCACCGGTTGGAGTAAGCGAGATACAGGTTTCGCGGATGCCGCCAATGGCACCGCGATCCGCATTAATCGTTTCGAAGTCAACCTCGTTCAGGGTGGAGTTGGCGAGACGGGTCCCGGTGTTCGTAAACGTCAGAGTATCCGCGATACTCCCGCCAGTGCCTTCAACCACTAAGCCTTGTGAACCGACGAAGAAAGTTGTTTCAGCATTATCAATACTCAGGAATGCGCGTTCAACGAGGTCGGTCAGCCGAAGCTCAAAATCGTATAGCTGATCCGACTGCGATTGTCCTTCCCGAAGCCGTCGATCGTAATCGATCTCGCTACTAAAGGCCTGGAGTGCGGCCGTGAAGAGCAGGCCCGCAATCACGGTTACGACCAAAATCTCGACCAGGGTGACGCCGCGGGAGTTCATGGAGTTGCCGCCTCCTCAGGGAGCTGGTACTGAAGCGTGCTGACTTCGAAGGTAGCGTCCGGCTGGTTTGTATCCGTTACCGAAAGGGTAAGGACCAACAAGTCTTGGGTTCCGCTCGGTTGAGTAGCGAGCTCCCACCGCACATTGGGAAGGTCTTGCTCCGTAAAGTCTCCGCTGGCGTTACCGTTTTGGGCGCCACCGGTAGCCGCGAGCTCCGCCAGTTTCATCGTTGCTAGTCGCTGAATTTGGGCGGATTGCTGAATGCGCGCCGAGTTTTTGGCCATCGCGCCCAAGGCGATACTTACGCCCGTTATCCCGATTCCGAGCAGGACAATGGACACGAGGGCTTCGATCAGGGTGTATCCGCGTCTACCCACGTCGTTCAATCTCCCCGGCTTCCCATTCTTCCTCGGTGTTATCCGCCTGAAACTCGCCTTCTCGCATCGATACGTGGCCGAGTCGATCTAGCTCGATTACCATCAAGCGTCCACCCGCGGAGAGGTTGAGAGCCGCTTGATCGCTGGTGCCGTCAGCCTGAAACTCCGCCTGCCAATCGGCACTTGCCGTATCCCGATTGTTGCGGAAGAAGCCGTTAAGCTGCACGTCCCCCTCGGGTACCGTCACCTGAAATCGGGTGTTGTCAATAATGAACGCATTGGTTGCATCGTCAAAGGTGACCGAAACCGGTTGACGTTGTTCTCCCGCTTCGTTGCGTGCTTGCGAGAAGATGCGCTGTAATGAGTTAAGGAACTCGCGTTGACGTTGCGATTCGGTCGCTGCCCCGAATCGGGGAACGATGATGGAGACGACGATCAGCACGAGCATCACGACGGTCGCCAGTTCAAGCAACGTAAACGCGCGTTGTTTTATAGGTCTGCCTCGCTAATGTCGGCGGCTTCACCCTCGCCACCGGGTTGACCATCGGCACCGTAGGTGAGGAGGTTAAACGATTCGCTTCCGTAAGCACCGGGGTACTCGTAAACGTATTCGTAGTTCCACGGGTCCATTGGAATGTCCTTGTTGATGTAAGGACCTTTCCAGTTGGACACATCGGAAGGCGGAACGCGAAGGACTTGGAGCCCTTCTTCTGAAGACGGGTAGCGTCCGGTATCCAGGCGGAAGGCGTTAATGGAGCTGCTGAGTGAGGAGATATCGGCTTTCGCTTTCGATATCTTCGCATCTCCCGTGCGCCCGACTACCTTCGGTACGACCATCGCCGCCAAAATGGCGATGATGAGAATGACGACCATCAGCTCGATGAGCGTGAAGCCGCGTTTGCGAGATGGGGTGGAGTAACTCATCGATTTACTTCGCAAGGTCTTGAGCCGCAAAGATCGGCAGGAGAACGGAGAGGACGACGAATCCAACGAAGGAGCCCATCGTCAAGACGATAATCGGTTCGACCATGGCAGTCAGCCGGCGCATCCCGTTATCAACTTCAAAATCGAGGCTGTCCGATACTCGGCCCAGCATTTTTGGTAGATCGCCGGTCTCTTCGCCGATGGCGACCATATGGGTGAGGACAGGCGGAAAAGCTGCGGTATCGCGCATGGCTTCGGCGATGGGTCGACCTTCGCGCACATCCTTTTCAACCGACTGTGCACTTCGCAGAAATACGCGGTTCCCCGCAGCGAGTCCGCTAAGTTCCAGAGCTTGCAAAATGGGTACCCCGCCGTACACCAGCGTGCCCAAGACGCGGGCGAAACGACTAATGGTGGACTTGCGCACGACCGGGCCGATCAATGGCGCTTGCAAGTAGAACTTATCCCTTGCGTAGGCACCCGACTCGGTCGCAGTCCAAGCCCGGTACAGGAATATCGTCGCCGCGATTCCGATGATGATCGCGATGTAGTTATTAGTGAGCAGATCGGTCGTGCCCAAAAGGATCCGGGTGGTCACGGGAAGGTCATCGCCCAAGTCCTTAAAGATTCCAGCGAGTCGAGGTACGACAAAGGTGAGCAGAAAGATAATGACGCCCACAGCGGTAAAGCCGAGAATGGCGGGATAAATCAGCGCGCTTACGACTTGGCTACGGCGCGCCACTTCCTTCTCCTGAAACTCGGCGAGGCGGGTGGCGACTTCCGCAAATTGTCCGCTTGCTTCACCGGCCCGCAGCGTCTGCGTGTAAACGGTAGGGAAGTACTTCGGGTACTTGCCGAGCGACTCCGATACGGGTAAACCGCCGCGCACATCGGCTAGGGCCGATTCGGCGACTTCGGTCAGGACGGCACTTTCGCTTTGCTCGGCCACGACCTGTAGCACACGGTCTAGCGGAAGTCCGGCGGCGGCAAGGTCCGCCATCCGACGGGTGAACAGCGCGAGGTCAGCCCGGCTAACGCTCTTGCGGCCACCCGATGCCGAAGCGGACTTCTGAGTTTGTTGCTCCTTAATTTCAACGACATACCGACCCTCCGCCAAAATTTGCGCGGTGGCGGCATCGGCAGAAATCGCGTCGATAAAGCCGGATTTGCGACTACCGGTTGCGTCGAGAGCGACATAACTATACGTGACCATTCGTGCCTCCCTCGTTAAAATTCATCGCGATGGCAAACGCGCATCACTTCTTCCGGCGTGGTCTTTCCGGCCAGCACCGCCAGTTTGCCTTCGCCCAAAAGCGTGCGCATTCCCTGGGTCGCAATCGCGTAGTCCTTAATTTCGTTGCTTGACTTGCGTTGAACGGTCATTCGGCGGATTTGTTCATCCATGATGAGCAGTTCGTACAATCCTTGGCGACCCTTGAAACCGCTGCCGTTGCATTTTTCGCACCCCTTGCCCTTGCGGAACAGGGCGCCCTTCGGAATCGCGTTCGGATCAATACCGACCGCCTCGAGGCTTTCAATCTTCGGCACGTACTCCTCGGCGCAATTGCTGCACACGCGGCGCAGCAGTCGTTGCGCTATCACGCCCATCAGCGATGACGCGACGAGGTACGGCTCCACCCCCATATCCAGTAGGCGTGTGGTCGCCCCGGCCGAATCGTTCGTGTGGAGGGTTGAGAAAACAAGGTGACCCGTTAGGGCCGCATTGATGGCAATATCGGCCGTTTCTTGGTCCCGAATTTCGCCGACCATGATCACGTCCGGGTCTTGACGCACGATCGAGCGGAGGCCGTTCGCAAACGTTAAGCCGATGCTTGCGCGTACCGGAATCTGGCTGATTCCCGGCACCTGATATTCCACCGGATCTTCGATCGTCAAGATGTTCGTCGTCGGCGACCAAATCTCTTGCAGCGATGCGTAAAGCGACGTCGATTTCCCGCTACCCGTGGGTCCGGTTGCCAAGATAATGCCGTAGGGAATCGAGATGAGTTTGCGATAACGTTCCAGTACGTCGGCCTGCATGCCGAGTTCGGCAAGGCCCATCATCGCGGTGCCCTTATCCAGAATCCGCATGACGGCGCGCTCGCCGTACACCGTCGGTACGATACTTACCCGGACGTCAATTTGCCGCCCGGCAATCGTAATCTTGATGCGGCCATCTTGCGGCAACCGACGTTCGGCAATATTCATTTCGCCGAGAATCTTGAGGCGAGAAATGAGGGCAGCGTGCATGCGCTTCGGCGGACGCATCATGTCTTGCAACATGCCATCAATCCGGTACCGAACCTTCACGTCGCGTTCGTACGGCTCAATGTGGATGTCGCTCGCGGCGTCGCGCACGGCCTGGGCGAAGATCAGATTCGCCATCTGGACCACGGCGGTTTCCCCGGCCATTTTGGTCAGGTCGGCAAGGTCCGTCGATTCGTCGATGTCGGCGATCGCCGAATCATCTCCGGGGAGCTGGGCTAGAATCCGCTCGAGGAAGTACTCCTCAATCTTTTCCTTGATCAGGTTCGCATCCGCCAGTACGGGGCGAATCGGTCGATGCACGAGAATGCCGAGGTCGTCGGCCGCGGGCAGGGCCTGCAGCATCGGCATCGCCACCACTAGCGTATCGCCCTCAAACATCAGCGGGAGGAGCTGATTTTTCATGGCGAACTCGCTTGGGGCCAGGGCCAGCGCGTCCGGATCCGGCTTAAATAAAGCCAGGTCCACAAAGTCCAGCCCGCTCCGGTCTACATGCGGAGCGGCATCAAGCGGGCGAAGAGGCAGATTCAAGCTCATGGATTGTCGCGTCGTCCGCAGCCAGTGGGAGAGTTCACGCGAGACGTCGTTGACGCAAAAGTCAACGTGCGGCTCCGAGTGGTTGCATCAAAAAACCACTGTACGCCGAAGCCCCGGTCCGAGTTCCCAAGCCGATCCGTATTCATCACTGATGCTTCACCTTACGCAAGACGCATGAGGAATTCGTGAGGATTCGCAAGGCATCAGATTGGTGCGGCCGCGCACGGTGAAAACGCACGCCGAAGAACTGGTGGGCGAGGAGAGACTCGAACTCTCACGCTGATAAGGCGCTGGAACCTAAACCCAGTGCGTCTACCAATTCCGCCACTCGCCCGAAGGGTCATGGTACCTGCGGCGGTTCCATCTGGCCAAAGATTCGGACCACGCCGTCAGTCGCTTCGACCGATTCGAGCGTCAGCGGAAACGGCAACTCCGCCGCGTCGAAGATCGGGTTGAGCCCGGCAACCTGCTGCCGCACGAGATTCGTAAGACCCGCTCCGCCCAGTAATTCTACGGACTCGAGTTCGATGTTCAGCGCCTTGCCGTCGGCAATGGCGAGGCGAGCCACCGCCTTCGCCCGCAGTTCGATCAGCACCGTCTTGGTCGCATGCACCACGATGCGGCCGTCGGCAATCTCCACCCGAAAGCTGTGCAGCCCGGCCGCCCCCGACTTCTCGAGGAATGCCGCCAACGCGGATTCCGACACCGTCACGATCACCCGGGCCGGTTCCGGGAGTTGCGCGTCAAAGGGCTCGGTTTGCACGCGCAGGCCGGAGCCGCGAATCTCCACCGAATCCAGCACGAGGCCCATGGGCAATCGAACGTGCGAAAGCGTCGCCAGAATGCCGCCGACCGACACGGTTTGGTTCGCCACGCGAGGAATCTACCCGCCGACCCGTGTCGGGGCCGGTGCCGTCGCGGGACTAAACTAGCCGCATGCTGTGGAACCTGCTCTTGTCGATCTCTGTGACGGCCGATGGCGATGCCACGCCACCGCCGGTGATGCGCGAGTTTCGTGCGGCGTGGGTCGCCACCGTCGACAACATCGACTGGCCGTCGAAACGGACCCTCACGACGTCGCAGCAACGGCAAGAGTTGGTCGCCATCCTCGACCGGGCGCAGTCGCTCCGGCTCAACGCGATCATTTTTCAGGTCCGTCCGAGTGCCGATGCGCTGTATCCGTCGAAGCTCGAGCCGTGGTCCGAATACCTGACCGGTAAGCAAGGTACGCCTCCAAACCCCGCCTGGGACCCGCTCCAGTTCGCCATCGCCGAATCTCGCAAGCGTGGACTCGAGCTCCACGTTTGGCTGAACCCGTACCGGGCGTTCCACTTCGCACAAAAGGGCCCCAACCATCCGACTCACCTCAGCAACACGCGCCCGGATATCGTGCGGAAGTACGGTCGATACCAGTGGATGGACCCGGGCGAACCAGATGTTCAGCAGCACTCGCTCAAGGTCGTCGAGGACATCCTGACGCGGTACGAGGTCGACGGAATCCATATCGACGACTACTTCTATCCGTACAAAGAGCAGAACCTGCCGTTCCCGGACGACGCAAGCTACGCCAAATACACGGCGGGCGGCGGAAGGCTCTCGCGCGATGATTGGCGCCGCAAGAACGTGGACGACTTCGTACGGAATCTCAACACCACCGTCCACCGCGTCCGTCCGAAGGCGCGCTTCGGGATCAGTCCGTTCGGAATCTACCGGCCGGGCGTACCGGCAGGCATCAAGGCCGGGGTCGATCAGTACGCCGACCTTTACGCCGACGCGAAGAAGTGGCTGAACGAAGGTTGGTGCGATTACTTTACGCCGCAGCTGTACTGGCCCATCAAGCAAACGCCGCAGTCGTACCGCACCCTGCTGGACTGGTGGCTGACCGAGAATCCGAAGAAGCGACACCTGTGGATTGGCAACTTCACCAGCCGCACGGATCCGGCGGCGGGCAACTGGTCGGCAACCGAAGTGATCGACCAGATCAACCTCACGCGTCAGCGCGGCGCGGGCGGAAATGTGCATTTCAGCATGAAGGCCCTCATGCGGAACTACAACTCCATCGCCGATCAACTGCGAGGCAAGGTGTACTCACGGCCGGCGCTTCCGCCCGCGACGCCATGGCTCGATTCGGTCGCTCCGCTCGCGCCGAAGCTCTCTTACGATCTCGCGTCGAAAGAGCTGGACGTGTTCAGCCGCGCCTCCGACGGCACCCGATGGTGGATCGTCCAGTCCGAGTTCGCGGACGGCGGTACGGTTCGGTGGGAAACCCGCGTGATCCCGGCGGCGGAGCAAAGCGCGATCGTCACGATTGAGCCCATGCTCGGTTCGGCGTCGCTCCGGCAAATCTGGGTCGCGGCGGTCGATGAAGTAGGGAACCAAAGCCCCTACGGCAAGGTTTCGCCGAACTAAGACACGGTCGGCGAACCGATCGGGAGGCGGACGGTGAACGTGGAACCCTCGTTTAGCGAGCTATCCGCGTGCACCGTGCCGCCGTGCGCTTCCGTGATGTGCTTCACGATGCTGAGTCCGAGACCGGTGCCTCCGCTGGCCCGGCTCCGCGCCTTGTCCACGCGGTAGAACCGCTCGAAGATGCGCGTGAGGTGTTCCGAAGGGATGCCCATTCCCGTGTCTCGAACGGTAATCACGGCTTGCTTCTCGCGACAGTCCAGCTGCACCGCGACGTGACCCTCATTGGTGTAATGAATCGCGTTGTCAATGAGGTTTAGCGCGATCTGCTTCATCTGCGACGGATTCGCTTCGATCATCATCGCGTCGGGCCCGCGGTAGTCCAGGGTCAGGCCTTTCCGCCGGGCGTGCGGTAGAAGCTGACTGCACACGGATTGGAACACATCGGCGATATCGCAATCGGACTTGCGCGCGGTGTTCGATTCGGCGACGCTGAGGATGAGCAAGTCTTGGGCAATGGTTGATAAGCGGTCGACTTCCGAGATAATCGTGGTGAGGTACTTCTGCTTCCGTTCCGGCGATTCATCGTCGAGAAGCGTCTCGGCAAAGGTCCGGATAATCGTCATCGGCGTGCGCATTTCGTGCGAGACATTCGCAACGAAATCCTGCCGAATGCGTTCCAGCCGCCGAAGATCGGTGATCTCGTAAATGCTGAGAAACACCTGCCCATCGGGAGACCGCCACGCCTTGGCCTGGCCCAACCGGTCCTGCGGATGGTGGAAGGCGAGCTCGGCAAACTGGGGCTCTTCGGCGATGGCGGCGGCCTTGACCAACTGCTCGAGTTCCGTCGAGAGGGTGGTGGCGAGCAAACTCTTGCCTTTGCCGAGGCTGAACTGAAACATGTCGGTCGCCCGGCGGTTGGCGTACGTGATCTGCGCTTTTGGATCGCAGAGAAACAGCGCGACATCGAGGCGGTCGGCGAGGGCATCTACTTGCGAGCGATAACGGTCGTTCTGGGCCAAAACCTCCTTGACCTGCTTCTCGAGCCGCTGGAGTTCGTCGTTACGCCCGCGCTCGGCGGTATTGATGCGCAAGAGGATGACGATGGAGATCGCGATGGCGGCGACACTGGCAAACCCCCACCGAAGCTCGCCGATCTGCGCGGCAACTGCGACCAACAGCACCCCCAGAATGAGCCCGAGTAGCACGGCTTGGCCGAGAAAGCTGGACCACCATGCGCGCATCTGCCAGAGTGTACGGCAATACATCACGGCACTTTTGGCTTCGTAAAGATTTCGTTAAGGCGACTACACTAACGGCATGAAGCGAATCGAAGCGTACGTTCGGGTGAACCGGCTCGAAGACGTGAAGCTCGCGCTGGAAGAGGTGGGTATCCGAGGCATGACCTGCGAACAGGTGCGCGGCTACGGGCGTCAACAGGGCCGTACCGACAAGTACCGCGGGAGCACCTACGCCCTCAATCTCCTGCCGAAGATGCGCATCGACGTGGTGATTGCGGACGAGCAGTTGGAAGACGCGCTGGAGGCGATCATCAGTGCTACCCAGACCGGCGAAATTGGCGACGGAAAGATTTTTGTGAGCGACGTGATCGACGCAATTCGAATCCGGACTGGCGAGCGCGGCGACGCGGCGCTCAAGTAACCCGGCATGGCCCGCTGGGAAAACTTCACCGTTTGGCGCGGCCGATTGCCGCACTGGCGGGCCGATAACGTCTGCTACTTCGCCACGTTTCGTCACCGGCGCCCGTTGGATGCCAGCGAGCGGGACATTCTGTTCCGCGAAGTGCGCAAGACCGAGATGCGGTACTTGGAAACCGACATCGTGGTGGTACTGCCCGAATCGACCTCGCTCATTTTTCGCGTGAAAACCGACCGGGACGGCCGTCCCGCCGAGCTAAGCGATGCGATCGAGAAGGCCAAGACCCGCGCCGGCAAGCGCATCATCAAAGTCACGGGTGAACGATTCCCGCCGTTTTACGAGGAGAGTTTCGACCGGATCCTGCGGGATGAGTTGGAGTACGAGGCGTTCTGGTCAGAGATTCTCGAGTCGCCCGTCGCGGCCGAACTGGTGGAATCGCCCGAGGATTACGGCACGCTTTACGTTGCCCACGCACCGGGTTCGGAACCCTGACTTCGGCGCGACGATCCTGGTCGCCGCAGGTTCAGTGCGGTGCGACGAAGGTCCCGAGGCGGGAATTCGACGCCCTTGCGCGGCATTGAATGAAGCATGAGGCGGAGTGAACAACCCACGGTGATCGAGATCACGGGACGGAAATCATGGAGGACGCCGAAATCTCTGTTTCGGAGCGGCGTAGCGCGTCTGCGAGTTCTGACGAGCGGCGTCGTGTTCTTCATCGGCGACTACTCGTTTCGGGCGGAATCGGGCGATGAAGTGTGGCTGCCGGCATCGGTCCCCAGCGGCATCAAGAATTTGGCGGAGCACTCCCGCGTGCTCCTCACGACGGTCTGACGCGCCCTCAACCCGCGCGTTCGCGGTCCCGCCCGATCATTCGGGCGGGACCTTTTTCTTGTCCAGGCAACGGTTTCCGGTATCCTTCGTACAAACAGGGAAACATGAGTGTTATGCGCTCATGTCATTTGAGCAACAATGGGTAAGACAGTAGGAATTGACTTGGGCACCACCAACTCGGTGGTTGCCGTGATGGAAGGCGGCGAGCCGGTCGTCATCACTACCGCGGAAGGTACGCGCACCGTCCCGAGCGTCGTCGGGTTCAAATCGAACGGCGAGCGGCTCGTCGGGGTGACCGCCAAGCGCCAGGCCATCATGAATCCCGAAAACACGATCTACTCGATCAAGCGATTCATGGGTCACAGTCCGAATGAAGTCGCGGACGAAATGCGACGCGTGAGCTACCGCGTCGGACCGGGCAAAAACAATTCGATCGGGGCCGAAATCCCGGCCCTCGGCAAGCAACTGTCGCCCGAAGAAATCTCCGCGATGATCCTGCAAAAACTCAAGGCAGACGCGGAGGCATACCTCGGAACGACGGTAGACAAGGCGGTCATCACGGTGCCGGCGTACTTCAACGACGCGCAGCGCACGGCCACGAAGAACGCGGGCGAGATTGCCGGCCTCGAGGTGCTGCGCATCATCAACGAACCGACAGCGGCGGCACTGGCGTACGGTCTCGACAAGAAAACAAACGAAACCATTCTCGTGTTCGACCTCGGCGGCGGCACCTTCGACGTGTCCGTGCTCGACGTCGGCGAAGGAGTCTTCGAAGTCAAGTCCACCGCCGGTGACAGCCACTTGGGCGGCGACGACTTCGACAACAAGATCGTGGAATGGCTCGTGGCCGAGTTCAAGAAGGACCACGGGGTAGACCTGATGAACGACCGCGCGGCGGTGCAACGCCTAAAGGATGCGGCCGAAAAGGCGAAGATCGAGCTCAGCGGTCAGGCGACCACGAACATCAACTTGCCGTACGTCACGGCGGATTCGACCGGTCCGAAGCACTTGGACGTAACCCTCTCGCGGGCGAAGTTCGAGGAGCTGACCGCCGACCTCATGGAACGCGTAAAGCGACCGTTCTTTCAAGCACTCGAAGACGCGAAACTGCAAGCGACCGAAGTCGGTGAGGTCATCCTCGTCGGCGGTTCCACGCGCATGCCGCAGGTTCAAGACCTCGTGAAGAAGCTGACCGGCAAAGAGCCGAATCGATCGGTCAACCCGGACGAGGTGGTAGCGGTCGGCGCGGCGATCCAAGCCGGTGTCCTCGGCGGAGAGGTCAAAAACATCGTGCTGCTCGACGTCACGCCGCTCAGCCTCGGGGTGGAAACCCAGGGCGGACAGTTCGACAAGATCATCGAACGGAACACCACGATCCCGACCAAGAAGAGCCGAATCTACACGACGGCGGTGGACAATCAGCCCGAGGTCCAAATCCACGTGCTGCAAGGCGAACGCTCAATGGCGCGGGATAACAAGAGCCTGGGCAGCTTCCACCTGCAGGGCATTCCGCCGATGCCGGCGCGCACGCCGCAGATCGAAGTGACGTTTGATATCGATGCGAACGGCATCCTGAACGTGACCGCGGTCGAGAAGGGCACCGGAGGCCGCCAGTCGATCACCATCACCGGATCGGGCAACCTCAGCCGGTCCGATATCGACCGAATGGTCCAAGACGCCGAGATGAACGCCGAAGCCGACCGCCAACTCCGGGAACTCTCGGAAGAAACGAACAAGCTGGAAGGTCTCATCTACAGCACAGATCGCGCGCTGAAGGATGCGGGCGACAAGATCGACGAGCCGCTGCGAAACCGCGTGAATGAGCGGATCGATCAGGCGCGTAAGGCGATCGCGGCCGCGAACATCGACGACATTCGCGTGGCTCTGCAGCAGCTCGAGGCCGAAAGCCATGCCGTCAGCGAAATCCTCTACAAGCACGTCAGCCAGCAGGCGGATGCCAGCGAGCAAAAGCCCGACGAGGACGTGATCGACGCGACCTACAAGGAAGACAAGTAAGCCCGCCGCCCGGTCCCCGCGCCCCAACGCGCCGGGACCGGGCCATCTTTAGTTCACGCTAAACGTGCGATTGGCCCCGTAAACGAACAGTCGGTTTGACGACGTGTGCCGAAGCCCGGTCTGGAACCCGTAATCGCCCGGCGTCGACGGACACCGGAGCGCGATGGAAAAGGTTTTGCTTTGACCCGGCGCGATCGATTCGCCGACTTCGAGTGGCTCGCTGAGCCAACCCCACGTCGTGACCGCCTCCGGTACCAGGTTCAGCAGGTCAAACTGTCCGCGAACCCACGTTGACGTTCCCGTGTTGCGGATCGTGATCGTGTAGTTCACCGTGTTTCCGGTAAAGAACTCCCCGTCGAACGTTTCGCTGACGAGCAAGCCGTCGTCGGGCGTGACGTACACCGGAACGTTCGGGGTGAAGTCTCCGAAGTTCTCGCGGCCGCCTTCGCGCATGCGCCACTGCATGTTCACGTTGCCGCGAGTATTCGGCGCGATCACCCGGAACGAGAAGTCCTTTGCCTGATTTGGCGCGATCGCTTCGGTATTGCCCAGCACAACGTTCACGCGTCCCCACGTGCTGTTGGCGTACGGGTTCTGCGACACCAGGTAGTACGAGTTCGAGTACCGCCACGTCGTGGTGCCGATGTTCCGCATCACCACCCGCACGTTGTAGCGTTGACCCGCCCGCATCGTGGTCGGCGTTTGGAACGTCACGAACTGCGCGTCATTGCCATCGCGCACCGTCACGAGCCGGTACGGTGACATCTCGCCGAAATTGCCCTGCGGGGCGCTGCCGCGTCGCATCTGCCACTGGAACGGCACGCTGCCGACCGTGGCCGGACCGATGATATTGAACCGAAACGCCTTGAGCATTCCAGGCTCAATTGCGTCGGTCGGAGCCAGCGTCACGTTGACCCGTCCCCACGTGTTGTTGGCGTACGGAGCCTGCGAGACCAGATAGAAGCTCTGATTCGCGCGCCAGGTCGTTGTGCCGGTGTTGCGCATCACGACCGTCGCTTCCGTGACCGCGCCCCGATGCTGAGGTTCGCGCAGGCTCACGCGAAGAAACTCCGCGTCGCTGACGGCCGCCCGCGGAACGAGTTGGCCTTGGTGCAGTTCGATCTGCACTGCATTCAAGTTGCCGACCTGACCGGCGGTGGTGTCGATCACCCGGACCGTCCATGTGCCGTTGCCGTTTTCGCCCCAGAACGTGTTGGCGAGGAAGTTCCAGTTCAGGCCGACCGTCGCATCGCCGCCATCTTCCGGCTTCAGCACCGCGACCGTACCGGCCGGGCTCTGAACCTCAATCTGGAGCTGTCCGATCCGAGCGTGATCGGTCATGATCCGGACAGAAACCTCCTCAATCGGTCGGTTGGTGGCGGCAACAAACGTCGTGGTGAGGGTGCCAGCGTCCGGAATCGCGCGGGTGGAACTGTTGGCGTAAACCACCGACTCATCCGGTGTGACGCCATCGAACAGGTACGACTGGCGGATGATGTTCCACCAGTTCGGCGCGCCGAATCCGTAGTTCGCGTTGAACATCAGGCCCGCGCCGTTGGTGATCCAGCCGCCGTTCGGATTCGTAGCGTCTTCCGTGTTGATCACGTCCGAGTTGCGGGCGATGAGATGTTTCAGCATCCGCGTGGAGAAGTACTGCGAACGGGACTGCAACGCCTCCTGCACGGTCAGCAGTCCGCCCGCCACGCTGGCGGCCGCCGCGCTTGTGCCCTCGAAACGATCGGTATAGCGGGTCAGCAACCGGCCGCCCGACCCGAGACCACCCGCGGTGGATTCCGCCGTGCCCGGCCCACGCTCCACCTCCGGATCGCCAAAGTTCAGCGGATCGGCCCGAAAGCCTGCGACGGCGGTGCAAAAAACGTTCGCGCCGTAAGCGCTGGTCGGACGCATGCGCGATTCTCCGAGTGAGAACTGGTAGTCGTAGCCGCTGACGACCAGTGCGTGTCGGCTCGTCAACATCTCGTCCACCTGGGCCGAACGTCCGAAGTTGCCGGATGGAAGCACGTGGACCGCGCCGAGGTCAGCGGTCGAATCCTTCAGCGCCTGCCGCGCGACAGGCGCGCTGAGCCAAGGGGTGGCGATGACGCTGCCGTGCAGCTTGACGACCATGTTCGCATCCGTCAGAAAGCGCATCGCGTCGACGTAGCGCGAGATCGGTCCGGTGGTCGTGTTGACGCGGAGCGGCAAGGTCTCACCCTGCGGAGCGACGCCGCATAATCCGATGCCGTTACGGCCCCGCGCCGTGGCGATGCCCATCAACGCGGCGGAGTGATTGGCGCCCGCGGTGTAAGGGTGATCGTCGAGGTCGATAAAGTCGTAACCGATCCCGGCCAGCGGCAGATCAGGATGGGCATTTTCGAATCCGTTATCGAGGATCGCCAACTGGTACGGATACACCATCAATCCCTTCCGGCTGCCCGTGAACTCGTGATCGAACGGGGACCCAAAGGTCGGGATGGACTGACCGTAGTACAGGCTCTCGTCGGTCGGGGCGATCGGCGAGGTCTCGATGGACCGGATGTACGGATCGTCCGGCACAAACTGGCACGGCACCCGATCCCAGATGGCGTCAGCGTATGCGTGCTCCACCGCCGGATTCCGCGTCAGCTGGAGCAACACTTCGCGGACCCGGGATGCGCCGCCCGCCGCGTACACGTGGGTCGCGCCGTCGGATCGAAAGTTCCGCGTGTAGCGCATGCCGTTCAACGCGCCGAAGATCGGCCCGCTTTGCCCCGGGCGCAATCGGACCACCACCTCCCCGGTCCAACGCGCGGCATCGGTCGGGACGATTCGTGCCGCATATGGTCCAGTTGATGTGGGTCCAGCTAATGCCGGCCCAGTTACTACCGGCCCAGCGGCAACCGGCCCAGCTCCAACCGGTAACGTCCCGGCCCCAAACGCATGGGCCAAGAGCAGCCACGTAACGCCAGACACCATTCCTCTCATTCCAAACTCGCTTCGCCCTCCGGAGGGAGGCGGAATTCACTATAGTCAGCGGGCGCGATTCCGAGAAGTCTTCGGCTGGAATTCCTTACGGGCTGAAAGTCGTGCGCAAACCGGAGCGAGCTGACGGCATCGTGAAGCGCGATCGCGGCGGCGGTGGCGACGTTGAGCGACGTGACCAACCCGTACAGCGGAATTG
>JANRKI010000061.1:0-34560 GCA_033763535.1 Fimbriimonadaceae bacterium
GTTGTCAGGGGTTTGAATGAATTTTCAGTGGATCGGAGGGAGAGTCGTTGCGGTCGCCTGCATGGCGGCAACGGTCAGTTCAGCGTCGGCCGATATCGTGCGGATTGAGGTCGGCACCCTGCGCGAGCGGCAAACGCTCCAACGGCGGGTGCAACAACGGCTCGACGATTGGCATCAACGCGTGGGCGATCTGACTCGCCAAAACCGACGCAAACAGTGGCGCGGCGACGTGCCGTTCAGCATGCCGCAACGCGTGGAGCTCACCTCGGGGGGCAAGCGGCTCCTCAGTCCGACCCGCGTCAAGGCCTCCGATCTGACCCTCACCTTCGACACCACCTTTCCGACCGAGTACCGCACGCTGCTCAGCGAGTTTTTCACCCGCATCCGGCCCGCGCTCAACGCCCAACTCGGGGCCCCGCAGCTCGGCGGAAACCTCTTTATCCGTAATTCCGACCCGAATCTCAGCGATCGCGAGGTCGTCACCGGCGGTCGGTACCTGCCCGATAACGGTGCTGGACAACGCGAAATCCAGTTTCCGATCTACTCCAGCCCGGTCGCTGCGCAGGTCAACTTTCTCCACTGCCTCGCCTTGGCCTACCAGGGCAACCACCCGTTCGAATTCGACGCGTTTCAAGAGGGCCTCATCCGGGCCGCCGTCCTACGCATCGCGCGGGCAAACACGGCCCAGTTCTCCGGTGACCCGGCCCAAACGCTCTTCAACACCTACGATGTCGAAGAGCATTACGATTGGTACAACCAACGCGCGCTCGGCGGAACCTCATTCATCGCGCCAAACCTCCTCAAGGAGCCCCTGCCGATCGGTGGGAGCTTCGGCGGTCTGTACCTGCTCCGCTACCGAATGGCCGGTTCGGCGTGGCAAAAGGTGCTGGTCGAGTACCCCAGCTTCGCCGCCGAGATGCTCTCCGCGGTGACGGCGGACCCCACCCTCGCCGGCGACCGCGACCGGCTGGTAACGACCGCCGGGCAAATCCTTCAGCGTCTGCGCCCCACCGACCCCACCGTCGAAGGCCTCCCTTTTGCCGAGTGGTTCCGCCGGCAATGGATCCTGGACACCCGCAACACCGCCGGCAATCACCTGCTCGTCCAACCCACGCCGATCCTGGACGGCCTCAGCGGGCCGGATTTCGGCGTGTTCAATATCGAGGCGCACTGGTTCGGTCGCACGCCCGCCGGCAACGAGACGTTGCTCTCCGGCACCAGCTTCCCGATCTTCTGGGAAAGTGATTTCTCGAACCGGCTCCTGCCCAGTGCCCAAGACGAGCGCATGAGCATCGCGGGGGCTTACGGAAGCGTCGGGCCAAACTTCACCGATTCGTTCGGCGGTCAGGTCTACCGCGTCGCCGTCGATATCCCGGTTCAAGATCACGTCGCGCGGGTGTATCTGCCCGCCGGAGCCATCGCCACCCCCGGCGGAAAGGCGGCCACGTTCTACGGCACCATCTCCGGCATCACCACCGGTGCGACCGGCCAATTTGTCGTGCGGGTCAAGGTCGGTACCAACCTCGTCGGCGAGGCGGTGGTCCAAAACAACGCCTTCACCGCCCGGTTCGGCGATTCGCTCTTCACCGCCAGCCGATCGCTCACCGTGGAACTCATCCGCAAAACGTCGCCCGAGGTGGTCGTTCTGTCGCGCCGAGTGAACAAGGGCCCCGGCGGCATCGGCCTCGAACTGCGAGTAGATGGCGAAGGCAGCTTCGCCATGCCCACCGTCGCCGGCATTCAGGGCATCGCCAGCGCGGTCGATCCGTACGCGGGCACCGCCGCCGACATCCTCGGTATCCCGGCGGACGATCTGATGTTGGCCCGGTACAACGCGACCAAGGCCCGGTACGACCTGTTCCCCGACGTCGCCAGCCTCGGATTCGGCACCGCGTTCCTCCACCGCGCCACCACCGCCCAAACTCGCACCATCACCGGTCGCCGCGAAAACGAGGTCGGGGCCATCGCCCTGCGCCCGGGCTGGAATCTCGTCAGCTTCGCCACCGAACGCCCGATTGCCGTCGCCGATTTGCGTGTCGTCGCCGGCACCGGATTCCCGCAAACGTGGGCGGAGGCGTCTGGTACCACCGTCGGGGCCGACGTTTTCGGATTCAGCCCCGGCGGAAACGACCCGATCACCGGCATTCCGGAAACCGGCTCGTTCAAGGGTGCCACCACGCTCGAAGCGGGCAAGTGCTATTTCGTCCGCTGCCTGGCCAGTACCGGCGCGGTGATCTACGCCCGTCCGTTGCTCGGCCCCCTGCCCGCCCGCCGGAACGCGGGCCCACCGGCCGCCGCGCCCCGGGCGAGTTCCAACGGCGCGCGCTGGGCCATGCGCATGGTGGCCAGTGGACCCGATGGCGAAGTGGACGGCAATCTCGTCATCCATCCGCAGGCGTCGTCGGGTGCCGATGCCAAGTGGGACAGCCCGCTTCCGCCCGGTATCGGCGGATTTCAGCTGGTGCTGGAACCCGACGCCGCCCGCCTCCGCTCCGACGCGCGTCCGCCTCGCGGCGAGGTCCTCTACCGATTCCGCATGGAAGGGCTGCGCCGCGGCCGCGAGTACCGCATCCAATTCGTCCCGACCGTCGGCTATACCAACTGGGTGAATCTGTGGGACCCCACCGCGCGCAAGACCTTCCGCCCCGGACAATTCGGTGTCTACCGCTTCACCGCGCGCAAGACCGCGCAAGATTTCACCGTCCGGGTGGTGGGCTACTAATGCAACGCTTCCGTTGCGGGTTGCTCGCGCTGCTGGCCGTCACCCTCGCGGCGTGCGGCGGCGGAGGAGGCGGCAGCAACGGCACCACGACCAAAGTACCGCTCGCCGGACGCGTGCTTGACGTCGTCAGCACGGGCGCGCTGAACCCGGCCGCCACCGTCGCGGCGGGCGGCGGAACCGACTCCACCGACCTCACCGACGGCAGCTTTAGCTTCGACGTCAATCGCGGCACCACCGCGGTGACCGTGACCCCCACCGGGACCAGCTACGGCACCTTCACCTTCACGTTCCCCGCCATCAACGACTCCACCGATGTCGGCGACCTCTACGTCGGGCCGAACCGCGTCACCGTCCGCGGCACCGTGCGCGACGCCGCCACCAACGACCCCATCGCGAACGCCCAGCTCGCCTTCGCCGGCCGAACCGCGGTCACGAACGCCGCCGGCCAGTTCTCGCTCACCGAAGTCGCCTACGCAAACTCCACCCAGGCCGGATTCTGGGGCATCATCGGCGCCGCCCGCGCCACCGGGTACTTCGCCACCGAATTCAGCGCGAACGGCAAGACCGCGACCTCCGGTGTGGTGACCGTGGACGACGTCCTGCTCGCGCCCGACAACGACCTCCCGCCCGGCGTGCCGTACAACGTGTACGGACGCGTCACCGGCGGCACCACCGTCGAAGGCGCGGTCGTCCAATTGCGGCAGGGCGGCACCACCGTCCGCCAATTTACGGTCGGCGCAAACGGCCAGTACCAGTTCTGGGTCCCGCGCGGCACTTACGAGGTGAGGGCCACCCGCGGCCCTCAATCCGGCGGACCGTTCTCCGTGGCGTTACCGCAGTCCAACTCAATCGTACGTAGAGATATCCCCCTTGGTTAATCCGCCCACCACTTCCGAACGGCCCGTGTCGCCGTGGTCCCGCAATGGCTGGCCGCTGTTTCGAAACGGCGTCCTGCTGATCGCGGTCATCGCCAGCACGGTCTGGTCGGCCATCGAACTCCGGAAGCTCGCCGCGCAAGACCCGTTCGCATCCCTGCGCCCGCGCGAGGTCCCGGGGCTCGGAGAGCAGGTCGGGGCCCAACTCCGCGACGTCCAGTTTCGGCATTACCAAAACGGCAAACTCAGCACCTCCGCCCAAATCGGCAAGATCGACGTGCTGCGCGACCGATCGACCTACCAACTCCACGGAATCAAGAACGGCAAGGTGCCCAACGGCAAGGACCCGATCCAGTTTGCCGCCGCCGAAGCCAACTGGCGCAACGACACAAAGCAACTCAACGTCACCGACCGCGCGCGCCTCGCGAATAAAGACTTCGATGTGACCACCCCGGTCCTCACGCTGGACCAACAACGCAAGCTGCTCAACCTGCCGAAGCCGATTTCCGGCCGAATCTCGTCCGGGATCGGGCGGGCAGATCGGATGCAGATCAACCTCGACAACCAGGCCGTCCGGGCCAGCGGCACCCGTTGGATGGGCGCGCTCCCCGCCGTCGTGCGCCAAGATGCCCCGGTGGCGGCCAACGACCGCACCGCCTGGGATGTGCGAAGCGACGAATGGGAAGACAGCGGAGCCAAGACCAAAACGATGACCCACAAAAACGCCACCGCCACGGATGGCGAGGTACTCATCAAGGCGCCGACCATCGTCATCGACCGCAAAACCGACGTCCTCACCGCCACCGGACGCGTGTTCTACTATTCGGCCAAGGCCAATCTTGTCGCCGACAAAATCGTGATCTACCGCAAGGAAAAGCGCGCCGTCCTCACCGGATCGGTCGTCATGCTCGTCAAGCCGAAGGACGAACCGGTCGATTACAAACCGCAGGAAGAGGAACTGCCGCCGTTCCGACCGTTGGTGCCCGATGACGTCAAGGCGACCCGACCTGCCGCCACCAACGGCCCCTCGGAAGAGGAGAAGGAGCTGGATGAGAAACTCCGCGACGGCGAAACCCTTCGTCAGTACCCCCTGACCATGCTCTCGAAAGAGGTGACCTACTGGTACGCCAAGGGCAAACGCCGCGCGCTCATCGAAGGCAGCCCGCAGGCCCGCCAAACCCTCCCCGGCGACCGCTGGCGCCAGTTCTGGACCCACCGCGCCGAGTACGACGGCGAGCAAGAACTCCTCAAGACCTTCAGCCGCGACAAGGCGTTCGACTGCCGCATGAAGAACAGCATCGGCGACGACCTCGTAGCACTCACATTCACCATCCACACCGCCGAAGGCGACGAACGCTTCTCCGGCCAACGGATGAAGGGCCGGGTCTACACCGATCCGGACGAAGACCTGCGGGATAAGGACAAAGACAAGAAGTCCGACCCGCCCAAAAAGGTGGACCCGCCAACCAAAGTGGATCCGCGCGCCGGCACCGGAACGAGTACGGAAGTCAAGAAGGTCGGCGGCTAACCGACGTAACGCGTCGGGTCCGCAATCCCCGCCAACCGAAACGCCTCGCGCCGAATCCGGCAGCTATCGCACCGCCCGCACCCGCGCCCGTCCGAATTGGGATCGTAACAGCTCACCGTCTGCGCGTAATCCACCCCCAGCCGCACGCCGTGCTGAACGATCTCGACCTTCGTCATCGCGATCAACGGCGTCTCGATCCGGATCCGCGTCCCCTCGACTCCTGCCTTCGTCGCCACCTGCGCCAACTGCTCGAACGCGGCAATAAACTCGGGCCGACAATCGGGGTACCCCGAGTAATCCACCGCGTTCACCCCGGCAAAGATCGCGTCGGCCCCCACTACCTCCGCGTACCCCAGCGCCACGCTCAGGAACACCGTGTTGCGTGCCGGAACGTACGTCACCGGAATCCCGATCGCGATCTCGTGCGTCGGTCGATCCTTCGGAACCTCAATCTCGGCCGTCAGTGCACTCCCGCCGATCGCCCGGAGGTCAATCGACACCACGCGGTGCTCGCGCGAATGAAACTGGCGCGAGATCGCCTCGGCGGCCGCGAGTTCCACCCGATGCCGCTGGCCGTAATCCACCGCCAATGTGTACGTCTCGTACCCTTCTTCCCGCGCGATGGCGAGGGTCGTGGCACTGTCCAGCCCTCCGCTCAGCAACACCACCGCGCGACGTTCGGGTGCGTTCATGAGGCCGGAACCAAGTCCTCGATCCGCACGACCAGCACGGTGGTGTTGTCACTGCCGCCATCCTGCAGCGCTCGTTCGACCAGGTGCCACGCCGCTTCGCTCGGTCCCAGCCGGTCCAGCACCTCACCGATGAGCTCGTCGCCGACGTGATTGTTCAGCCCGTCGGTACACAGCAGGTACCGGTCGCCTACTCGGGCATCAAACTGCAACACCTCCGGAACCAGCGCATCCTCCGCCCCGATCGCCCGCATCAGCACGTGCCGATGCGGGTGGACCGCCGCCGCTTCCGGCGTCAGGGTGCCCATCCGAATCGACTCCTCCACAAACGTGTGGTCCGTGGTCAGGCGTTCGGTAGAAGCTTCGCGCCACCGGTAAACCCGCGTATCGCCCACGTGACCGATCCACGCCTCGTCCTGACGCACGATCAGCGCGGTCAACGTGGTGCCCATGCCACGCCGCCCCGGAACGCTTTGCCCCACGCCCAACACGTACCGATTCGCCGCCCGAATCGCGGCCGAAATCGCCTCGCCCTGGTCATCGGCCGAGTGCGTGTAAAACACGTCGAGGAACGTCTTCGCCGCAAGCTCGCTGGCGATCTGTCCGGCCGCGTGACCACCCATGCCGTCGCACACCATAAACACCGCGCCTCGCCCGGCCAGCAACCGCTCGTCTTCCGGAATGTAGAACTCAAACTTGTCTTCGTTGTTCTCCCGAACGCGGCCCATATCCGTCTTCGCCGCCACCCGAAACGTCGGGCGGAATCGCAACGGGATTGCGGGGGCAAGCTCGGCTACGGCGTATTCAGCGGTGATCTCATCCATCGGTTCCTCACCCCAAGTTGACGGGACCGCAAGCCTACTTGGTTTCCGGTTACTTGGCTCCGCACAGTTTTGCGTAAATCGCCGTGATCTTGCGAACGTAGTTCACCGTCTCGCGGTAAGGCGGAATCCCGCCGTACTTCTTGACCGCCCCAGGCCCGGCGTTGTACGCCGCCAACGCCAGCTGAAGCGCCTTCCCGTGGTCGTTGGTTTGCCGGATGTACGTCTCCAACTGCTTTCGCAAATACCGGACCAGCCCGTACACGTTCTGCTCGATATCGAACCGGTTATCCACGCCAAGGTCCGACGCCGTGCCGCTCATCAGCTGCCCCAGGCCGCGCGCGCCCGACTTCGACACCGCGAACGGATCGAACCCGCTTTCCACAAGCACCACCGCCATCACCAATCGCGCGTCCACGCCCTGGGTCACGCACTGGTAGATGACGTTCCGCGCGATCTTCGTCGCCGCGGCCTCGCTCAGCGACGGGTTCTGACCCCGCACAAACGCCACGTAGTACGGCAACGCCTGACTCTCCGCCAGGGCCACCCGGCCGATGTTTTCGCCCGGCCGAATCGCCCTCGTCGCCGAGCGACTGGCCGCCGGTTTGGTGTTGCGCGTCGGTTTCTTCGCGCCCGGCTTTGCGGTCGGTTTGGCCGGCGGAGTCGGGGGCTTCAAATCGGGGACCAGCCCGATCGGCGCCGCGAAAATCAGACTCAATTGCAACGCGTTGGACCGCGGATCGCGCTGCAATCGGGCAATCGCGCGGATCGGCACTTCATCGCCTTGCAACCACGCCGGCAGTTCCGTCACCGCCATGCTCATCGGCTCCGTCCCCTCCCAGTCAAAAATCAGGCTGATCTCGTTGGGCGTGGTTACCGTGCCCTTCACGATGCCGCGGACCTCCACGATCTTCGCCCCGACAATCGCTTTTCCGGCCGCCGGAAGCACGTGATGCCGGATGCCGTAGCGGGTGCGCTGCGCCAGGTACGCCTCGGCCGTGGGCGGATTCGATGCCTGCGCGACCGTCGCCGGGTCCACCGTGCGCTCATTCGCCGTCTGCCCGCTGGAAGTTTGCCCGCTTGCCGGCACCGCCACCGCGAGGATCAGCATGGCCGCGAGAGCCCCGAGAGTTCGACCACGCATACCGTATATGATACGGCACCCACCCCCCGAATCATTACCGTAGGCCTGGAAATGCCGACGGGTTGGTGTTCCGATCACGGTGCTGTAGAACTGATGAGAAACATTGTAAGTGAGTTATAATTTGTCTACATAAAGGATATCAGCGATGATCCATGAGGAAAGTGGCAACCTGCTCCGGGCGGAGGTTGAAGCACTCGTCAACACGGTGAATACCGTTGGCGTGATGGGCAAAGGCGTGGCTCTTCAGTTCAAGCAGGCCTTTCCCGAGAACTTCCGCACCTACGCCAAAGCGTGCAAGTCCGGCGAGGTCCGGATTGGTCGCATGTTTGTCACGCGCACCGGGAGTTTCATGCCGAGGCTCATCATCAATTTTCCGACCAAAACGCATTGGCAAGGGAACTCCAAGCTGGAACATATCGAGACAGGCTTGGCTGATCTCGTTCGAGTCGTTCGAGACGAACGAATTCGGTCCATCGCGATCCCAGCACTCGGTTGCGGCCTCGGCGGGCTCCGTTGGGAAGATGTGTTCCCACTCATTCAAACTGCTTTCGCCACCATGCCGGACGTCGAGGTCCACGTTTATCCGCCGGGACAAGTGATCGCGCCGGAGGACGAAGTGGTCAACACGCCGAAGCCAGCGATGACCGCATGGCGGGCGGCACTCATCCGCATCGTTGACGCCTATCGCGTGCTTGGCGGTGACGCCACCCACCTCGAAGCTCAGAAGCTGATCTACTTTCTCGTTCATGCGGGCGAGCCGCTGAAGACGAACTTTTCGAAACACGCGTTCGGCCCGTACGACGCGAACATCCGTTACGCGCTCCAGTCAATGAACGGCCATTACGTCTACGGTTTCGGCGACGGCAGTAAATTCGAACCTGTTCGGCTAAAGGACGGCGCACTTGATGAAGCGAATCGTTTCCTCCGGCAAGGATCAGACCCGTCCGCAGATGCCCGAATCGAGCGGGTCATTGATCTCATCGATGGCTTCGAAACTCCTTATGGTCTCGAGTTGTTAGCGACGGTGCATTGGGTCGTCACCCAAGAGGGCGCCGCGACGCTGGATCAAATCATCGAGCGGGTCTCGGAATGGAACGACCGTAAGCAGAGAATCATGGAACCGCGGCATCTCAAGATTGCCTATGCGCAACTCCGCGATCGTGGCTGGCTCCCCTGACCAAATGCCCGGCCCGTGCCGAACCATACAAAATTCAATACAGAAATCCCAATCCATCCCCCGAATCGGCGGTTCCGGTCCGCTACGATGTCCCTCACATGAGGCTGCGCGATCGATTCGAGACGGACGGCTACGTCGTCGTTGAAGATTTCCTCGCGGCCGAAGACCTCGTGCGCCTCAACGCGGCCCTCGACGAAAAGTACGCTCAGTGGCAGGCCGAAGCCCGGCAGATTCAAGAACTGGGCGATGCCTTCGCGTGCGATGTGCTGGCCTGGGACCCCGTGCGCGAGGGCCATCCCGTCTTCTGCGAGATCGCCAACTCCGCCGCGCTCGACGCCATCACCTACGATCTGCTCGGCGACGGGTACGGCACCCAAACCTCGCTCATCATGTTCAGCGTTCCCGGCGGCCGGGGCCAGGCGTGGCACCAGGACTGCCCGCCCGACGACGCCGGATTCTTTAACCTCAATCGCCTGATCTACCCGCGGGATGCCACGCTGGATCGCGGCGCGATCGTCGTGGTGCCCGGTTCCCATCGGCTGGGGCCGATCCCGCCCGGCGATCACCAAGAATCGCTCCTCGGCGAGGTGGTCCTCACCCCGCGCGCAGGAACTCTGGTCCTGCTCCACGGGCACGTGTACCACCGCGTCACGCCAAACCTCACCGACGAACCTCGGAACTCCGTGAACTTCCGTGCGCTTCCGCCCGGCGTTCCGGACTGGGTGACCTGCGTCGCGATCTACCGCACGGGCCGCGCCCGCTTCTGCGACACCCCGGATTTCGCACCGGCGACGTACCTCGCGACGCCCTAACCCGCGACCTGCTCCTCATGCTCGCCATCCTTCCCGCCGGAACAGCTCCAGCAGGCTGATGCACGGCACGCCGAGCATCGCGCAAACATCCGGGATTTTCGGACGGCTTGGCTTCGATCTCTCCATGGTGACCACGGTGTAGCCATGGACCTGCGCGCACGCGATCACGAACGGATCAGACTCGCCACGGCCCGCATCCAGATTCACCAGCGCAGAAAAGCGCGCGTCATTGATGATCGCGGTGGCGGCCGCCTGCACGTCTTGGTCCATCGGCAAGAATAGGTCACGTTGCTCCTTCGCCCAGGCGTAGAGGTCGTCGGCCTTCTTCGCTAAATCCCGCAACACTTCATCACTTGCTCGTAGCTTGCCTTGCTCGATGCCCTCGGCAATGCGTTCCCACAAGGTCGGGAAGACGTCCGGCGGGTACGTCCGTACCCAGGCTTCCACCCACGCGCTCGTGTCAACGCGGTAAGCTACGAGTCCTCCTCGTCGTACGGTGTAGCGGTCCGGAGCGCATGGCGGATCCGCGCAAGATGCGGCACCTTCACTCCCAGGTAATCCGAAGCCTCGCTCGTGGTGATGCGATCTTCGTCGTACGCCTCAATCACCAGGCGAGTAAAGGTGCGTCCACCCACCGCTAGCGCTAAAGTCGCCGGCGACGGGCCTCTCCCACCGGGCTTCGCGGGGCGCCTCTCGAACTCGGCCTGAAGTTCTCGTCGCTTCAAGCGGTAAAAGTCCGAACTCACTCGGCCGAGCACATGCAATCGTCGGAAGACCACTTCGCGGCTGACTCCGAGTCGCCGGGCCATCCGTTGCACGGCTTCATCGGAGGGCACCCCGTCCCCCGCAATCTCTTCCTCGAGCACCTCTCGTGGCACCAATACGGCTCCCGATACGCGATTACAAAACGCCTCGATGCGACCGGTTTCCGTGGGATCGTCCGGTTCGAGTTCCGTAGGCGGCAGGCACAGCGCGCTTTGTCCGAGGAGCACATGCGTCAGCTCGTGAAGCAACGTGAAGGAACGGGCCGGATACCCATCCGCAAGATTTGTCACCACCACCGGCAGCGGGTTCTCGGCGAGCGCAAATCCTCGCATCTCCTCCAACGCCACGGTGCGCGCCTGAAACACGAGAACGCCGCGTGTCTCCAAGGCCTCGCGCCAACGGTTGTACGCCCGCCGATGGTCGCTCAGGTGCGGATAGCCAGTTGCGCCGAGCCAGTCGCGCACGCGTGCGGCCAGCTGTTCCGGGTCGTCCGATAGATTGGCGGCAAATGGCACGCGCGGCGGTTGCTCGCCAAGCTCTGCGAACAGTTCAAGCGCCAGTTCTCGGCGGTACCGGGCCAGCCGCACGGCCATCCGCAGTTCGGAAGATAGGGTTGCGACCCGCTCACTGTTCAGCGTCCGACGGTCGGGCAATCCCGGTGTGGTCGGGGGCGTGTTCGAGAGGAAGAAGACGCCCAACGGCCGCTTGTAGACCTCGGCTAATTTCCGAAGTTGCGGCACGCTCGGCCGGTCCTCACCCCGTTCAAACCGTGCCAACTTCTCGGGTCGGATGTGTGCCTTGTGCGCGGCCGCATCAAGCTCCAGCCCCTTCTCAGACCGAGCCCACTGAAGCATCGCCGGATTCGCGCTCGCGACCTGGCGAACGCTCATCTGCAACCTCCGAATGTGCGGCGATTCATGCTCATTCCATACTACGCGCAAGCCGCCAGCCGCGGGCTCCGGTGGAGAAAGAGACGGTCGGATGCCCGAGAGCGTTTCGGGTTGCGGCGACGTACCTCGCGACGCCGTAACCCGCGACCCGCGCACAGAAAAAAGTGCGCCCGACCGGAAAATCGCCAACGGTAGAATCCGTGCCGACCGTCTACGCAGTAGCAAATGTCCGGCCAACCCGACCCGCTTCATGATCAGCCCGAACGCCCGGCCGGCCCGGTTCCCGACGGGATCTCCCGCCGCGCCTTCGTGGGTGTCTCCGCCGCCATGTTTGGGGCGTTCCTCGCCGACGGTCTCCCACTCCCGAACCCCATGAACCCCCGCACCGAAGCCGATTCGAACCCGAGCGAAGCCAACGCGCTGAGCCCCGTCGCCTTCCGCAGTTTGCCGCTCGGTAGCATCCGCGCCCGCGGGTGGTTGCTTCGGCTACTCGAACTCCAGCGCGATGGCCTCACGGGCCACGCCGAAACCGTGCTTCCGGCAACCGGACCGGACAGCGCGTGGAAGGGCGGCAACGGCGAAGATTGGGAAAAAGGCCCCTACTATCTCAAGGGGCTCATCCCGTTGGCCTACACCTTGAATGATGAATCGTTGAAGGCCCGTGCCAACGCGTGGATCGAACCCATCCTCGCGTCGCAACGCGAGGACGGCTTCTTCGGGCCGAGCACCAACGACGACTGGTGGCCGCGCATGGTGGTCACATACTTGCTCCGCGATCACCACGAGGCCACCGGCGATCCGCGGGTGTTGCCATTCCTCTCCCGTTACTACGCGCACATGGCCCGGCACCTGCCGGATCGCCCGCTTGGAAGCTGGGGCCGCGCCCGTGCGGGCGACGAAATCGACACCGTCATGTGGCTGTACGAACGCATCGGCGACGCGGCCCTCTTGGGCCTTTGCGATCTGCTCGCCCGCCAAGCGTATCCGTGGACCGATATCTTTCACGACAATCGATTCTTGGAGTTCGGGGATGACTTCCACCCGAAGCACAACGTCAATGTGCCGCAGGCTCTCAAGCTGCCCGTGGTCATCTCCCGCCGCACTGGCCTCGAGCGCGACCGCACGGCGTACCGCGCCGGCGTCCGCCAATTGATGCGCGACCACGGCACATCCTTCGGGCTCTGGTCGGGTTCCGAGATGGTATCGGGACGATCCACCGTCGCCGGAGTGGAAACCTGTTCCATCGTCGAATACATGCTCAGCGCCCAAACCGCCATCCGCGTGCTGGGCGATCCGCAGATCGGCGACGAGTTGGAGCAAGTCGCGTTCAATGCCTTACCGGCGGCGATGTCGAAGGACTTCCGGCAGCACGTGTACTACACCACCGCCAACAACGTGGCGGCCGTTCGCGGCGTCATCGGCTACCAAGACGATCACGGCGACGACCGGGTCTTGGCTCCGCGCGCCGGATTTCCGTGCTGTTGCTACAACCTCCACATGGGATGGCCAAAACTCGCGCAAAGCGCGTGGGCGAACACCCCGGACGGAGGGCTCGCGGCCCTGGTCTACGTGCCGTCGGAAGTCTCCGCCACCGTGCGGTACGGCGCCACGGTGCGAATTGTCTGCGATACCGAGTACCCGTTCGAGGAGTCCGTCGGCTTGCGGATTCACCTTGCAAAGGGCGCCAGCTTCCCGCTTCACCTGCGCATTCCGGGCTGGTGCGATGCTCCGGCGGTGCGGGTGAACGGCGATCCGGTCGCCGCCCGCGCCGGAGAATTCGTCGTCATCGACCGCACCTGGCAAGACGGCGACCGGATCGAGCTCCGGTTTCCGATGCGGCCGCAGATCGTAGCCCAAACCAACGGCTGGGCGTCGGTGGAACTCGGCCCGCTCGTCTTTGCCCTCGGCCTCGACGAACGTTGGGATGCGTTCGAGCGGAGGGAAGACGGATTCGACTCGTTCGAGGTCACGTCCGCGACGCCGTGGAATTACGCGCTTGTTCCGGAGCGTGGGCTCGAGGTCGAGCGTCGGCCGGCGGTCGCGGACAATCCGTTCCGGACCGGTGCCGCGCCGGTGACCGTCCGCGCCGCGGGCGTCCGCGCCGAAGCATGGCGCCGCCGGTTTGATGACCGGTTGCCGCTCGACCCGCCGCTCAACGTGGCCAATGCTCCGGGGGCCGAGGAGCGGCTCACCCTCGTGCCGTTCGGGTCCCAGATGCTGCGCATCAGCATCTTTCCGGTCGTCGGCACGCCGCAACCGCCGCGCGCCGCCTGGTCCGAGGATTTCGTCGGCGACTGGCAAACGCGACTGCTCGTGTTTCGCGGTGCGGCGGTGCGCGACGGCCGACTCCGGTTGCCGCATGCGGCCAAGGCGGTGGCCCTCCCAACGGATTTTGCCGACTTCACGTACGAAGGCGACGTCGCACTCGGCGACAAGGGCGATGCCGGGTTCATTTTCCGGGTGACCGAACCTTCCGTGGGCCCCGATCACTACTGCGGCTACTACCTCGGCCTGAGCGCCGAGCGCGGCGAGCTCGTGTTCGGCCTTTCGGCGAACGCCTGGCGGCGGATCGCGACGCGCCCGATCCCGATTCGTCCCGATCGTTCGTACCGGGTCCGCATCGCGGCCCGAGGCCCGCGCATTCAGGCGTGGGTCGACGACATGACGACGCCGATCGTCGTCGCCGAGGATACGGCCTTCACCCGGGGTTCCCTGGGCGTTCGCTCGTATGCGAATACGGCGACGTTCGGCCGATTATCCGCCGAAGCGCACGCGTGACGCGACGTTACCGACTCCAGCGATTCCGGAGTTCGTTCCGCGTCCAGAGGCACACGTCGTACAGGTCGGCCAGCGGACGGCCGTCCGCCGGGTCGGTCCACAGGTAGTTCGGCGGGCCAAACTCCGGCACGACCGTCACGTCCGGATTCGCCGCGATCACCCGATCCCAGATCTCGAAGAACCGCGACGTCTTGTCCTGCCACTGCGGGGCGCGCGGGTCCGGAACCTGGGGTCCTTCCTCGTGCCCGACGCGTGCGTGCAGGTGACGCGTCCGGCGGATCGCGGCTTCCAGTGCCGCGTCCTGATCGTGCAGCATGGACTCGCACACGCACGTCCAATGGCTGAAATCCGCACAGAGGTGCAGGTCGGGGTGCGCCTCGAGAAACCGTTGGGTCGAACTTGGCGTGTACAGGAGCCGTCCGCGGTGGGTTTCGAAGTTCACTTCCACTCCGAGTTGCCGAATCCCGGCAAGTGCCGCCTCGAAAAAGGCGTGGGCGTCGTCGTCGGACCAGTGGTCTTTGCCGGCGTGCACGGTCGCCTTCTCGAATCTGAACGGGCGGGCATCCTCCAACGCGTGAATCAGCTCGTCGGCCGACATCGGGAACAGTTGCAATACAAGCGGAATCTCGGCGTCGGACTCTCGCACCGCCGCCGCGTTCCACAGCGGCGTTTCGATCCCCTCGTAACCGTCTGCCTTTGCCCGTGCGATCGCGTCGCCGATCGCCACATCTTCCATGCCCCAGAGCGCCTTATAGAACCGAGCCGCCATGCGCACAGTCTAGCGGCTCAGCCGCCGGACCGCCCCCGATTTATCCAGCATTTCGTTCCCACTTTCACAGCGTGCGCTCAGGAGGCATCGCGGACAGCCGGTGGCGCACGCGCAGCTCGTCAGGAGATCGCGCGCCAACGCTTGCCACCGCTCTCGGAGTTGGTACAGCCGATCGCTGAGGCCGATTCCGCCCGGTAGCCGGTCGTACACCGCGATCGTCGGGCCCAGGGTCACGCTTCCGGCGATGCCAATTCCGGCCCACTGGCTGCCCAGATCGACGCGGTCGCAACCGGCGAGGTACGGCGCGACCGCCATCAGCGCGTGCTCGGCCCCATGGAGGGCGGCCTGCAAGTTGTCGAACTCCTCGCTCGGCTCGCGAGACCACTCCCACAGCACCGCGTCGGTCTCGAAGGTTTCCGGCGGAAGGTCCAGCGGAATCGTCTCGGCGGTTTCGCGTCCGTCGAGCGGAATCCGCCGGTATCCCACGACCCAGCTGGTGACCCGCACGCGGCTTTGTCGCCAGGCCGCGCGTTCCTGCGGGGGCTCCGGAACCTCTTGCACCAGGCTCTGCACCACGGGCTGGGTGTAGTACGGCGCGTCCGACGGCACCAGCACCGCGACGCCGGTTCCCAGGTCGAGCGATTCGACGCGGTACGGGTTTCCGCGATGCAGGTAGATCGCTCCGGCGTGGGCGGAAAGGCGCGCCCGCCAGCGCTCCATCTCGCCCAAGAGCTCGCCGCCGACCATGAGCCGGATCGGCGCGTCGGCGTCCCCCCGAAGGTTGACGGCAAGGGTCGGCTGATCGGTCAGGCCGTTCTCGAACTGACCGTTGCGGTACCGGAGCTCGCCCGCCCGCTCCATCGCCTCGACGATCGCCGCCGCGTTCGGGCCGAACCGGTCGAGTTCGCTGAAACTCAGCGGTCGCTCGCTGGCGGCGCAGCGGAGGTGTGCGCGCAGCAACGGCGGGTTACCGGGATGCGCCACCACGTCCTCGACCGCGCGATCCAGCAGCAGTTCCGGCGACCGAACGAAGAACTGTTCCAGCGGGTCCTCTTGCGCCAAGTACAGCGCGAGGCCGCTGCGAGACCCGCGCCCGGCCCGGCCGACCTGTTGCCAAAAGCTGCTGATGGTGCCGGGAAAACCGTTCACCACCACCGCGTCGAGGTGACCAACATCGACGCCCAGTTCCATCGCGCTGGTCGCACTGAGGGCGAGGAGTTCGCCGTCGCGGAGGCGGCGTTCGATCTCGCGCCGTTCGCGGGCGGTGTATCCGGCGCGGTAGCTCTCAATCGGGGCGTCTTCGCCGAGCTCGGCGCGAATGCGTCGCATCACGAGTTCGGCCGACACCCGGCTGCGCGAGAAGACGAGGGTGCGCACGCCTTGATCCATCAGCGCACGCAGTACGGCGACGGTGCGGGCGAGGCCGGATTGGCCATACAGGTCGGGTGCGCAAACGAGCAGCGATCGTTTGCCACGGGGGGCCGATTCATCGGCGATGACGAGGGGTTGCAGTTCGGTCATGGCGGAAAAGTGTTCGGCCGGGTTGCCCAGCGTCGCACTCGCCGCGATCACTTGCGGGTGCGACCGGTACGACTCGGCCAGTCGGAGCGTGCGCCGAAACACGTTGCCGACGTGCGCTCCAAATATTCCGCGGTAAGAATGAATTTCGTCAACCACCAAAAATCGAAGGGCCCGAAAAAGTTTTGACCAGGTGGCGTGTCCCGGGAGCAACGCGTGGTGGAGCATGTCGGGGTTAGTCAGGATGCAGCGGGCCTCCTCGCGGATCCGTCGGCGGGCGGCGGACGGGGTGTCGCCGTCCAACACCGCGACGTGGTGCGGGTCGGGCCAGAAGGCGCGGAGACGTTGCAATTGATCCTGGGCCAAGGCCTTGGTGGGATACACGAAGATCGCCCGGGCCATCGGTTCTCGGCGCAGCATTTCGCGGACGGGCAGGGTGAACGCGAGGGTTTTGCCCGCATTGGTGCCGCTGACCAGCATCGCATGCTGGCCGGCGCGGATCGCATCGTAGCTCGTGCGCTGATGGGTGTAGAGGCGGGTGATGCCGAGCGACTCCAGGGCGGTCCGCGTTTCGGGATGGAGTTCTTCGGGGAGTTCGGCGAACGTGCCGTCGCGGGCGGGCTGCTCGAACCAGTGGACCACGTGCGCCATGAGGTCCGGAGCGGCGCGAAGGCCGTCGGCGGAGAACTCGGCGCGTTTAGGCGCTCGGCTCATCCGGATCGTTCGGGCGGCGTTGCGGGCGAAGCAGGTCGTTCGGGATTCCGCCGGAAGGGTCTGGCGCGGAGTCCGTAGGAGACGACGGCGGGGTGTCGTCGGTCGGGTACTCGAGAATTTGGTACGGATCGTAGTTTGCGTCGGGCGGAATCGCGTCGTCGGCGTTGGGTTGATCGCGATCGGACTCATCGGTGAGGCCCGCACCGATCATTGGGAGTTCCGGTCGGTTCTCCGGGGCGTCCCGGTCGGCCTCGAGTTCGGCGCGTTCCCGTCGACGCCGTTTCTGGGTGAGGTTGACAAAGAAGACGCTGAGGGCGAAGAGGATGACCATCGGAACGGCCATCATCAGCATCGAAAAGGCGTCGCCGCTGGGGGTGATGAGCGCGGCGGCCACGAAGATGAAGGTCCCGGCCTGTCGCCAGTACTTGATGAGCGATTCGGCGGTGAGGAGTTCCATCATGCCGAGCGCGTACACCACGAGCGGGAGTTGGAAACTGATGCCGAATGCCAGCATCATCTTCAGCATGAAGAAGACCATGCGGCCCGCTTCCTGATTGATTTCGACCCCCTTAAAGTCGCCGCTAAAGCCCATGAAGAAGCCGATGCCGCTGGGCAGAATGAACCAGCAGAACCCGGCGCCCATGATGAAAAGGAGCAGGCTGAGGGGGGCGAGTTGGCGGAACGGCTTTTGCTCTTGCGGCTTGAGCGCGGGGGCAAGAAATCCCCAAAGTTGCAGCACGAGGAAGGGGAACGCGAGGACGATGCCGATTTGGAACGACAGCTTCAGCTTGAGGAAGAAGGCATCCGTCGTATTGAGGAAGACCTCGGTGTACGGCGTGCCCTTGGGCAGGTAGTCCTTGACCGCGCGGTCAACGACCTGCTGCAAGAAGTTGTAGACGTTCGCAAACTGCCACCAACCGATGATGGAGGTGACGGTGAGGATGGAGATCGATCGGATGATGCGGTCGCGGAGTTCTTCGAGATGCTCCACGAGGGTCAGCCGAAACTCATCGGGGTCGCCCGGCATTTGCCGATTCGACCCCATGAGTTTGCCGAAGCTGAACACGCTTCTATTGTGACCCGTACCGGGTGGCTCGTCTTTACTCGAGAATAAAGATTCGCTGAATCCGGACGCGGGTCAGGATTTTTTCGTTGACGGTGGGCGCACCGGTTCGACCGCCGAATCCCGGACGTCCGCCCGGTCGACCACCGGCCCCGGCAGGAGGACCTTGCTCCATGCCCATGACGCCCATTTGCTGGCGGAGCGTCTTGTTGAGTTCCGGCGAGAGGAAGTAGTCCTTGTCGTTGTCGCGTCCTCGGCCACCGCCGGGTCCGCCGAATCCGGGCGGTCGGCTGGAGGCGCCGCCACCGGGTCCACCGAAGCCAGGAGGAGGTCCGCCGGGTCCGCCAACGGGAGCTCCGCCGGCGGCACCGCCGCCGCCCGATCCCGATCCGATGCCGAGGATGGCCGAGGCTTGGTCGGTGTCCACGGTTTGTTCACGGATGACCTTCACAATGAGCTTGCGGTCGATATCGAACCACACGGTTTCGCGGACTTGAAACTTGTCTTCCTCGATCACGCCGGCCTTGCGGAGGCTTCGGCTTTCGAGGGATTGGGTGCCGGCTTCAATCGTGTTGCGGATGACGGCACAGCGTCGACCGCGCTCCCACTCAACGCCTACGAACTCGCCGCGGGCGGGAATCGTGCGGACGACGGAGGTGACGTCGTGCAGCTTTTCCAGGTTGATGGTGCCGTTTTGGAATCGCGACTGCCAGCTGTCGCCGGGTCGCACGCGCTTCTCGGGGAGCGTCGGCAGGGGGATGCAAGCGTAGAGGTCAAGTCGGCTCCCTTCGCCGGTGGTGCCTTCGAACTGGATGTACGGCGGGATGGAGCCCCAGGTTTGGAGTCCGGTGCCGGTGATCTGCATGTAGACCGCCGCCATTTCGTAATCCTTGTAGCGCTTCGGTACGGTTTCGCCGACGACGGTGAGGTCTGCGTAATCTTTGCCTTTGTTCGGCAACGGCTGCATGCGGAGGATGTACTCCGGTCCGCGCGGTCCCGCAACCTTGTTATCGAAGGCGTAGAGCATGCGGATCGTTTCGCTGTCGAGCGGCAGTTCGGCCGGTTTGCCGCCGAGCTTTGCCTGACTCTCGGTGATTTGGCTGATCGCGGCGCGCTCTTCGATGCGATAGCTCAGTTCGGTGCCGGGGTTGAAGCTGTAGCGCATCAGGAGGCCGCCGGTAGGAATCGGGATGTTGGCCTTCTTGTCGATGTTGATGCGGACCGAACTCGTGTCGACGATGCGGGGCACTTCGCCGAAGTCGTCGAACAGGATGGCCTTGAGTTCCGCGGGTTTGCCGGGCTGGGTGTCGGCGATGCCGCGGCCCTTGACGTCCAGGATGTACTCGTAGTACGGTCGTCCGCCCTTCGGCTTGACGAGCGTCGGCACGGTGGCTTCGACGAGGTTGCCATCCAAGAAGATGCCCACGTATCCGTTGCGCGGAATGCTGTTCGCCGGGAACCGCACGCTGACCTTCTCTTTGACCTTAGAGCCATCCAGCGGACGCGTGATCGTGAACGGGGCCTGGGCGACTGCCGCACCGGCCACCATCATCAACGCATAACTACCGATCCATCGCTTCATCGTGATCCTCTCCACGGGCGGGGATGACGAGGCATCGCCACCGACGTGGGTATCTGAATAAATGGACGTACCTGAGCGGCGCGATGTCACAAAGCGGACGTTTTTCCCGAGCTTCGCGATGCGATTTTTTTGACTGAAACGTATACTAATGTCTATGTCTGCCCCGCTTGATCTGGAGTCGCTCAACCCCGAACAACGGGCGGCGGTGGTTCACGCGTCGGGTCCGCTGCTGATTTTTGCCGGGGCGGGATCGGGCAAGACGCGGGTGATTACCCACCGGATTGCGCGGTTGATTCAGACCGGTGTCTACCCCAGCCGCATTTTGGCGGTGACCTTTACCAACAAGGCGGCGAAGGAACTTCGCGAACGGGTGTCGCAGCTCGTGGGAGAGATTGATCGGAGCATGTGGGTAGGTACGTTCCACAGCCTATGCGCGCGGTTGCTCCGGATGGAGGGGCGCGCGATTGGGATCGATTCGAACTTCGTGATCTACGATGACGGCGACCAACTGGGGCTGATCCGCGAGATTTTAAAGCAGTTGAAGATCGACGACAAGGCGATTCAGCCGCGGGCCGTGCTGTCGGAGATCTCGCGGGCCAAGGAGAAGCTCCGCACGCCGGAACAGTACGCGCTGGGCGTTTCGGGCTACTTCGAGCGGATCGTGAGCGACGTGTACGCGCGCTACGCGACGTTGCTTCGGCAGGCCAATGCGCTCGACTTTGACGACATTCTGTTTTTCGCCAACCGATTGCTGGACCAGAGTCAGGTGGTGCGCGAGAAGTACCAGGAGCGGTTTTTGCACGTGCTGGTCGATGAGTATCAGGACGTGAACTACGCGCAGTACCGCTTGGTGCAGCACCTGGGGGCGAAGCATCGGAACATCGTGGTGGTGGGCGATGACGATCAGAGCATTTACGCGTGGCGCGGGGCCGATGTGTCGCTGATCTTGCGGTTTAGCAGCGACTATCCGGACGCGACGGTGGTCAAGCTGGAGCGGAACTACCGATCGACAAAGACGATCTTGGCGGCGGCAAACGCGGTGATTCGGCAGAATCAGGGTCGGGCGCGCAAGGAGCTTTGGACGGACAATGAGCAGGGGGATCCGGTGCGGCTGATGATGGCGGGCACCGAGATGGACGAGGCGGCCCTCATTGCGGAGCGGATTCAGGACCTGGTGCGCGCGGGGAGTCGGCGGTTTCGCGACTTCGCCGTTTTGTACCGGACGAATGCGCAGAGCCGGGTGATGGAAGAGGCGTTTTTGACGCAGCGGATCCCGCACCTGCTGGTGGGGGGCCAACGGTTTTACGAGCGGAAGGAGGTTCGGGACCTGCTGGCGTACCTTCGGTTGGCGCACAACCTGCGCGACGACGTGTCGTTTCGGCGCGTGGTGAACGTGCCGACGCGCGGGATCGGCGCGACCGCGATGCAAAAGATTGAGACACGCGCGCAAGAATTGGGCGGATCACTGTTCGAGGCGGCGTGTGATCAGGGGTTGCAGACGTCGTTGGCCGGGAAGACGGCGAGTTCTCTGCGGCAGTTTTTGGACGCGATCGAGCAAGTTCATGAACACGCGGACCGGTCGGTGCGGGAGACGTTGCTGCACCTCATGAACGCGTCGGGCTACCTAGAATCGTTGCGGGAGGAGCGGTCGCAAGAGTCGGAGGCGCGTCAGGAGAACCTTCAGGAGTTGCTGAACGTGGCGGCTGAGTTCGACGCGACGGCGGATGACCCGTCGTTGGCGGCGTTTTTGGAAAGCGTGGCTCTGGTGGCCGATGTGGACGCGCTGACCGGAGTCGATGGCGATGCGGTGACGCTGATGACGTTGCACTCGGCGAAGGGGCTCGAGTTTCCGGTGGTGTTTATGGCCGGAATGGAGGAAGGGGTGTTCCCGCATTCGCGCGCGTTGAGTTCTGACAGCGAGTTGGAGGAGGAGCGTCGGCTGGCGTACGTTGGGATGACGCGGGCCCGGGAGCAATTGCACCTCCTGCATTCGCAGCGACGGAGTGTGTACGGGACGCCGAATTTCAATCCGCGCTCGCGTTTTCTGGCGGATATTCCGGCGGAGTTGCTGGAAGGCGTGGGTGATTACCAGTACGGTCACGGCGGTCGGACGGGGAACATGCACCAAGAGCGCGGCAGTCGGTACATGCCGCCGCGGGCGGACGCGATCGGGACGCTTTCGAGTCCGTCGGCGGGGGTGGCGCCGCTTCGCGACGTGGGTTGGAAGCCGCCGTTTGAGGCCGGACAGCGGGTGCAGCACCCGAAGTTTGGGATCGGGGTGGTGATCGCGTGCAACCCGGTGCGGGAAGACGTGGAGGTCACGGTGGCGTTTCCGGGGGCGATCGGGGTGAAGAAGCTGGTGCAAAAGCTCGCTAAACTGCAAGCGGTGTAGATGGAAGGCCGGATTGCCGCGTTGGGTTTAGGGTTACTGGCGGTGGTCGCCGGATTAGCCGGGTGCCGGTCAGGATCGAGCGGACCGCGGATGCCGGTCGGGCAGGTATGGGTGTACCGTGTGGTCGCGCCGCCGATGCGTTACGTGGAGGAGGTCAAGGCGGTCCAGCCGGTGGCGGTGTTTGATGCGCCGGGGGTGGAGTTTCGGAGCGGGCTCGGGAACTCGCGGGTGGCGTGGAAGGATGGCGAGCTCTTTGCTTCGCAGTTGAATCAAACGCGGTTTGTGCCTCCGATTGCGGTCTCGGCGACGGCGGCCAAGCGTCACCACGGGCGGGTGGAGGCCTACGGCAAGGTCACGCCGTTCTCCGCGCGAATTTTGCCGGAGAAGGATCCGGTCGATGTTCAGGTCGACCAGACGACGCTGAAGGCGCGCAAGACGGTGATTCAAGGCCGGATGGGGGATCGGAACCTGGAGATTCACACCTACGTTCATTCGAGCAAAGGGATCGTTCGGCAGGAGGAATGGATCAACGATCGGTTGACGCTTCGGCTGGAGTTGGTCGCGATGCGAGATCCTTCGGGCAACCCGATTCCGTAGCGAAGATGATGAGTCCGCAACCAAAAACCGTTTCGCCGCGCGCTGTGACCTTCGAGACCGTGCGCACCCATCCGAAGGTGCTGGCGCTGGTGGACGGCGCGAACGAGGTGATGATGGCGATGGGGTTTACCGAGCACGGTCGTCGGCACGTGGGCATCGTGGCCGAGCAGACGGGGCGCATTTTGACCGCGCTTCGCCACCCGGATCGGGACGTGGAGCTAGGGCAGATCGCGGGGTATCTGCACGATATCGGTAACTGCATTGCGCGATTGCATCACCCGATGCACGGGGCGGCGATGGCGTTTACGTTGCTCAACGAGATGGGGTTGCCCGCGCACGAGATTGCGCCGGTGATCGGGGCCATCGGGAATCACGAGGAGGTCACGGGTGGGCCCGTGTCGGCGATTTCGGCGGCGCTCAACATCGCGGACAAGGCCGATGTGCACCGGGCGCGGGTGCAGAACCCGGTGTACGAGAGTTTTGACATCCACGACCGGGTGAATTACGCGGTGGTGGATTCGGCGCTGGAGGTTCAACGGGTGGAGGCGGAGATCGTGCTTCGGATCGAGATCGACACCTCGCTGGCGAGCGTGATGGAGTACTTCGAGATCTTCCTCTCTCGGATGGTGATGTGCCGTAAGTCGGCGGAGAAGCTCGGCATGACGTTTGCGCTGAGCGTGAACGGGACGCGCCTGGAGTAGCCGCTACTTGGTGGCTGTGAGCGTCGGCAGGCCGAGTTCGTCGAGCGCGTGGTCGATGCTTTCGAACTGCATGCGGGCCTCGGTGAGGGCGGCGATCAGGTCTTGATTCGGCATCGCGGGGTTGCGCGATTGGAGTCGGTAGCCAACCATCTTCATGCGGAGCGTATCGACAGCGGTCATGAAGACGACGGCCTGGGCCTCGGTGCGCTGCACGTTCGTCATGATCGCGGCGATTTGCTGACGGTACTCGGCGGCGTTGCGGTCGGCGATTTGGTAGAGCTCCATGCTCTGCACGTCGTTGGCGGCAATGCCTCGGACAGAGATGCCTTGGGTGATTCCGTCTTCGGATTGCTGGATTTCGTGGGCAATGAGGTCGGCGCGGCGCAGCGCGATGTAAAGGGATTGGCCGATGGCGCGGATGCGTTGCGGCATGTCGTCGAGCTGCCCGGCCTCGGCGGCGTTCATGCGGCGGATGGCTTCGTCGAAGCGATTCAGCCGGTCCCGACATCCGGACCATAGCGATCGGAACTGGGGCGATCGGAAGCGTTGGCTCGTGCTGTTTTGGTACGCGGCCAACAGGTGTCCCATGATGGCAACCAGAAGGACGAGCAGGCTGGAAACGCCGGAGGTCGCGGAAACGACGGCGGCGCCTACCACGGCGATGAAGAGGGTGACGAACAGCAGCATCGGGTCCATCGCCGCGCGTATCCACGCTTGGAGATCGGCCCGCTGAATGTCATCCATGAATTCGCACTACGTTCGCGGCGCGCGGCGGGATGCATCCGGGAGCTCGCGTTCAAGGGCGCGGGCGATCCGCAGGAGTTCTTCGTCGGCCAGGACGGGCCCCATCAGCTGGACTCCGACGGGCAGGCCGTCCGCGAATCCGCCGTTGAGTGAGATGGCGGGGAATCCGCCCATGTTGGCGGGGATGGTGCAGGCGTCCAGTAGCTTCATCGCCAAGGGATCGTCGTTGAGATCGCCGATGCGGAAAGCGACGCAGGGGCTGGTAGGGCCGAGGACGACGTCGTAACGATGGAAGATGCCTTCGAACTCCTGGCGCATCACGGCGCGAACCTGTTGAGCGCGGAGGTAATAGGCATCGTAGTATCCGGCGGACAGCGCGTAGGTGCCGATCATGATGCGCGTCTTGACTTCCGGGCCAAAGCCGTGCTCGCGGGCTTGCTCTACCAGACCGATATGGCCCTTGGCGGCGGCGTTATCCGGGCGGGGTCCGTAGCGGATTCCGTCGAATCGACCGAGGTTGCTGCTTGCCTCGGCGGGCGCGATGATGTAATAGGTGGTCACGCCGAGCTTGATGGACGGGATGGACACGCGGTCCACGGTGGCTCCGGCGGCGATGGCTCGGGCGATGACGGCTTCGATCACCGCGCGGACGCCGGGTTCGGTGGCGTCGCCGAGCATTTCGTCGGGGACCGCGATGCGAAGGCCGGCGAGTCGGCCGTCTTCAAGTTGGCTCAGGTCAATCGGTGGGGTTTGAAGCGATGTGCTGTCGAGCGGATCGTGGCCGGTGGTGGCGGCGGCCAATCGCGCGACGTCGGTGACCGTGTTGCCGAACGGTCCGATCTGGTCGAGGCTAGATCCGAAGGCGACCAGCCCGTAGCGCGACGCACGTCCGTACGTCGGCTTGAATCCAACGATGCCGCACAGCGACGCGGGTTGCCGAATCGAGCCGCCGGTATCGGAACCGAGCGAGAGCGGCGCGAACCCGGCCGCCACGGCGGCGGCGGACCCTCCGGACGAGCCGCCGGGGGAACGCTCGAGATCCCACGGATTGCGGGTGAGGTGGTATGCGGACGTTTCGGTCGAGGCCCCCATCGCGAACTCGTCGAGGTTCGTTTTGCCAATGACAATGCCGCCGGCGGCGCGCACTTGCTGAATCACGGTGGCGTCGTACGGCGGAACGTAGCCGCGGAGGATTTTGCTGGCGCACGTCGTGGCGATGCCTTCGGTGCTGATATTGTCTTTGATCGCGACGGGCACTCCGGCGAGGGGCAAGGCTTCGCCCGCATCCACCCGGGCCTGGATGGCGTCGGCTTCGGCCCGAACGCGTTCGGGATCGACGGTCAGAAACGCGCCGATGCGGGCGTCACGCCGTTCGATCTCGCCGAGGTGGGCATCGACGACGGCGCGGGCGGAGAGTTCGCGCGCCTGCACTTTGGCCGCGAGTTCGGAAGCGGTGAGATCCAGTATCTCCACGGGTCAGTCCTCCAGAATTTGGGGCACCACGAAGAGGCCGGCGCGGTGGAGTCCGCTGTTGCGCAGGACCTGCTCACGGGGCAGGCCGGGACGCGGCACGTCTTCGGCCCACACGTTCTCAAGTGGGACGGCGTGCGAGGTCGGGATGATGCCGCTGACATCCACGGACTTGAGCTCTTCAAAGTGACCGAGCAGGGCGTTCAGGTTCGATTGCAACGCCACCATTTCGCCTTCGTCGAGGTCGAGCCGGGCAAGCTTGGCCACGTGCCGAATCTCGTCGAGGGAAATGCCCATTGGACGGAGTATATCCGCGCGATAATGGAACCGCCATGTTGCGACCCGGGTTCAACGTCACTGCGCTGATCGTGGTGTTTCTCGGAGTGGTGGCGATGGTGGTCAATCGCTCGAAGCAATACATTCCGCCGCCGCCGGCTAATCGGCTGGTGAACATGGACGACGCGTTTTTGCAGATGGCCGCGTACCAGCCGATCAACTGGATGCCGCTGGATGACGCGGCCTTGGCCCAGTCACGGCGGGAGGCGAAGCCGATTCTGCTGTTCATCGGGCTGCCGTGGAGCGCGACGGCGCGCGGGTTGGACCGATCTTTGTTCGACGACGACGAGGTGGCGAATTACCTCGGCCGGAACTACGTGTGCACGCGGATTGACGGCAACGAGTATCCGGAGTGGTTGAACGCGATGCTGCCGATCTCGCGGGTCGAGCTGGACATTGAGATCGACGCGCAGTTGTGGGTGCTCAACTCGAGTGGCGTCCCGATTCAGTACCTCGGCCGGACGCGAGAGACGCCGAAACTCGATTACGAGGGCGTGGCGGCGCGCCTTCGACAGGGGGTCACCGCGTACCTGGAGGATTTGGAGCGGAAGGAGGCCACGCCGACTCAACAAGCGAACGATTTTGCGTTGGCGCGAGAGCCGCTCAGCGCATGGGTGACCGACGACGCCGTGCGGACGGCGGCACGGTCGGCCGCCAGCACGCCCGGGGTGCGGGTCGCGGGCCGTTGGATGGTTCAGCCCGGCCTGGTGCAGTTTGCGATCGAGCAGGGGGATTACGCGCGAGCGGAATCCATCCTGATGAACTGGGTGGGTTCCCCGCTGTTTGATCCGATCCGGGGCGGATTTTGGGCGAGCGCGCGCGATTCTGAGCCGTTGCGCGTGACGACGGACAAGGTGGCCTTGCCGAATGCTTGGCTGGCGGCGCAGTTGGCGCGGGTCGGGACGGTGCGGAACAATCGCGTCCTGTTGGAGGCCGCACGTCTGACGTACGACGCGGTGCGGTACTCGATGTACACGGGCGACGGGGTGGCGAGCGCGATCCTGAGCGACGAGGATCGGCGCAATCGCAGCGATTACGCGTCGTTGACACCCAAGCGCATGGGGCAGTTGCCGGCGGCCACTCGTGAATGGTGCGCCAAGTTCTTGCAGATCGACGCCCGGGAGCGGTCGAACTGCGTGCCGAGCCTGAAGTTTCCGGAGCTGCTGAACGACCCAATGCTCCGCGAGACGCGAGAAGCACTGGTGCCCGTGCTGGGCGATCGTCCAAGATTGGTGCGGCAGCGTTACCTCTACGTCGAGGCAACCGTGGCGGCACGCCTTGCCGAAACCGCACGGTACTTGCGCGATCCGGTGCGATTGGAGGCGGCCCTGGTTCTGGTGGATCGGCTCAATATCTTCTTCAGCGGGGAACTGCTCAGCCGGCGGCTTTCCGCAGAGCCAACGCGCAGCGCGACGCTGAAGGACGGGCTCGCGCTGGCGGATGCCTACCTCGAGGCGTTCCTCGCCTCCGGACGCGCCCTCACATTGCGCGATGGGGAGGCCTTGATGGCGAAGCTTTTGCGCCGCTGGGGCACGGGCGACCGGTTTCCGCTGATTGCGGACGATCAGCGCGGATTGATTCCGAATCTGGAAGTACCGGAATTGGTTGATCACGTGGGCGAATCGACGGCGGCGACGACGGTGCGGCTCGTCGGCCACTACGCGCTCATCTTGGATCGACCGGAGTGGCGGTTGCGGGCGGGGCGCGCATGGGGACGGTGGTCGACCGCGCTCAATCGAACGGGAGTACGGAGCGCCGGGTTGTACGCGGCGCGGCAGTGGCTCGGCCGGGACGAGGCGACGCTCATCGTGGGGGCCGATCCGATCCGCGACGCGGAGTTGGCCCGTCGCCGCGTACCGACATTGGTGTACGTGCCCGGAATCGGTCCGGCCCTGGGCGAACATCCGGACCTTGGTACGGGGGTTTACGTGCGCCGGATCGGCACGGGTAAGGCGCCGCTGGTGCCGAAACGTCCCTGATGCCAAGGCGGCGGATACACTTTTAGGCGTGCCGGAATATCGGGTGAGCAAAGCGTTTACGGTTGAGAGCGGCCACATGTTGAGCCAGCACCCGGAGCGCTGCCGGTTTCCGCACGGCCATACGCGCACGGTGGAAGTGGTGGTGCGAGGGGCCGCGCTGGACGCCGCCGGGATGCTGGTGGACTTCAAGGCGTTGAAGCTGGCGGTTCAGTCGCACATTGATCGGTACGACCACGCGCTGGCGGTCAACTCGCGCGACCCTTTTTTGCCCCAGTTGCAGGCTCAGTATCCGGAGGATGCGCTGGTGATCTTTCGCGATGCGGAGCCGACGACGGAGGCGATTGCGGCGGAGATCGGCGAGTATGTCCAGGCGGTCTTGCGGGAAGGTTTTTCGCACGGGCCGTACGTGATTTCGCCGGGGCAGGTGGGCTTGGCGTACGTGCGAGTGACGGAAACGCCGTCGTCTTGGGCCGAGTACTGGCCCTGAGCGACCGACGCCGAGCCGGGTGGGAACGGCCCGAACGGTAAACTCTCGCTACGTCCCTCGGGAGACTTCATGATTGACTTAACCCAAGTTACCGACCTCCACGTGAACCCGACGGTGGACGAATTGATCGCCGCCTGCCTCGATACGGACGGATGCGTGCGGTCGGACAGCGGGGCGGTGGGGGCCTACAGCGGCGAGTATCGTGGCCGAACCCCGAAGAACAAGTTCACGGTTCGGGACGACGTGACGCGGGACGCCATCTGGTGGGACAACAACCACGCGATGGAACCGGAGCATTTCGCGCGGCTGCGCGAAAAACTGACCGCGTACGCGCAGGGCCGACGGCTCTATGTCATCGACACGATCGCCGGGGCGGACCCGGAGTATCGGATTCGGGTGCGGTTCATCGTGGAGCGTCCGTACCACGCGCTGTTCATTCGCCAACTGCTGATTCGGCCGACGGCGGAGGAGCTCGCGAACTTTCAACCGGATTGGGTGGCGCTGAATGCCGGTCCGCTGGAACTCGGTCCGGAGGACGGGACCAACGGAAACGCGGTGGTCGCGATGAACTTCTCGGAGCGGCAGATTTTGATCGCCGGGACTCAGTACGCGGGCGAGATGAAGAAGTCCGTGTTTTCGCTCATGAACTTTTTGCTGCCCCGGCAGGGTGTGCTGAGCATGCACTGCTCGGCCAATATCGGTCCGGATGGCAAGAGCGCGCTGTTCTTCGGACTCAGCGGTACGGGCAAAACCACGCTCTCGGCCGATCCGGAGCGACAACTCATCGGCGATGACGAGCACGGCTGGAGCGAGAACGGGGTCTTCAATATTGAGGGTGGTTGCTACGCGAAGTGCATCAACCTGAGCGCGGAGAAAGAGCCGGAGATCTTCGGCGCGATTCGGCACGGGGCGTTGCTGGAGAACGTGGTGTTTGACGCCGCCGGTCACCCCGATTACGCGGACAAGAGCCTGACCGAGAACACGCGGTGCGCGTACCCGATTGACCACATCGCCAACGCGGTGCATCCGAGCGTCGGCGGTCACCCCAAGGACATCGTGTTCTTGACGTGTGACGCGCTGGGGGTCTTGCCGCCCATCTCGCGCCTCACTCCGGAGCAGGCGATGGAGCACTTTCTGAACGGCTACACCAGCAAGTTGGCGGGCACGGAGGTCGGCGTCGTGGAGCCCGAGTTGACGTTCTCGACCTGCTTCGGTCAGCCCTTCTTGCCGTTGCACCCCAGCGTGTACGCACGGTTGCTGGCCGAGAAGATTCGGCGGCACGGGGCGAACGTGTGGCTGGTCAACACGGGTTGGACGGGCGGCGCGTACGGGATGGGGCAGCGGATTTCGCTGAAGTACACGCGCGCCATGCTGCACGCAGCGTTCGACGGGAAGCTGGACGCGGTGGCGTACGCGATGGACCCGGTGTTCGGGCTCGCGGTACCGACCGAGTGCCCGGGCGTGCCGTCGGAGGTGTTGCAACCGCGTCAGACTTGGGCGGATTCGGCCCGGTACGACGAGACGGCGCGACGGCTGAAAGGTTTGTTCGACGAAAACGCGAAGCGGTATTCCGGTATTGAACTGGGTGCGTAGTCAGAAATCGTCCTGAAACTTCGAACGGATCGGTCAATAATTCAAGGCGGCGGGGGCACGACTCGCGCCGGGAGGGTGTGAGTGCAATTTTATGTCTTTGCTGACGACGGGAAGAAGTACGGTCCCGCCGATTTCGCGACCATTCAACAGTGGGCGATGGAGGGCCGGATATTGCCATCGACCCTATTGGAGAACGTCGACACGACGGAGCGCCGGGTCGCGGGCTCGATTCCGGGGATCAATTTTCCGAGCGCGGGGGGGCCGGAGATGGAGCCGCCCCGGGCCGGTCCGATGTACGCGGGCCCCACGGTGGGCGGTCCGGCCAATAACGGGCTTGGCGCCCCGAACGTGCCGATCGGGTCTTACGCGAACCCGCCACGGTACGGCAGCCTCGCGAGCGATTCTCAGCCGCTTGTGACCCGCGCGTGGATTTACGGGGTGCTCGGGCTTTGTTGCTGCTTCGTCTTCTCGATCGTCGGGATCATGAAGGCGAACCGCGCGCTGAAGATGGGCAATCGAGCCGCCCAGGCCCCGCTCGTATTCAACATCGTGATGCTGGTGATCAACGTGGGCTGGATGGGTGCGGCGCCACTCTTCTTCGGTTCGATGTTTTCGGGCCTCTAGCCGGTTTTGCGCAGGCCGATCACGAGCTTGACGGCGGGCAGAGGAATCGAAAGTTTCATCGTCTTGCCGTCTTCGCTGAGTTCGGCCTCGATGGATTGCCCGCCGCCTTCCAGCGTGACCTTGCGGTCTTCGACCTTCCAGGTGCCCTCGGTGGATTGTTGGAGGCCGCCGGTCAGGCTGAACTTCTTGTCGGCGGTGAACTTGACCTGCATCGTGGAGATGCCGGACTCGATCTTTTGTTTGACGCCCGGCATCGGCACATTCGGGATTTCGCTGAGCTTGGTGTCGCCTTGCCAGTTTCCGATGACTCGACTCTCCGGCGAGGCGGCGCATCCGGCGAGGGCGAGTGAGATTCCGGCGATGACTCCGAGGGCGATCCACGAGCGCATGGCAAAAGCATAGACGCGTTTTCGGATTTCTCGTTGGCGACCGCGACGCTTTTGGCGTAAAGTAACGCGATTCACGATGAAACACGCGAAGATTGGGGGAATGCTCGCCATTTCGGCGTTTGCCGCGAGCGCACTGGCCGGAAATACACCGACGCCGGCGGAGATTTCGAAACTGGTGGCGGAAGGCCGCGACAACAGCCGGGTGATGGCGACGCTTCGCGAACTGTGCGATATCGGGCCGCGCCTTACGGGCTCGCCGAATCTGCTGCGTGCGCAGAAGTGGGCGGTCGGGCAGTTCAAGAAGTACGGACTGGAGAACGTCCGCATGGAGGAATGGGGTGACGTGCCGGTCGGGTTCGAGCGAGGTGCGCGGCAGGTAGGCCGGATGGTTTCGCCGTTCGAGTATCCGATCACGTTTACGACTCCGTGCTGGATGCCGGGGACCAACGGTCGGATCAGCGGCGAGGCGGTGCTAGCGCCCAAGACGATGGCCGAACTCGAGGCGATGCGGGGACGCCTGAAGGGAGCGTTCTTGGTGATGCCGCAGGCGGTGTCGATGCGCGGGGCGGCGGCGGCCACGACCGACGAGCAGAAGCAGCTGGAGGCCGAGATCGCGAAGAGCGGCATCGCGGCGAAGATTTTCGGGACGCGCGATGACCGGGTGCACAGCTACGGCAGTTGGCGCGATAAGTCGTTTGACAAGCGTCCGACCGAGACCCAGATCGTGGTGGCGAAGGACGACTACGATCGGATCGTGCGGAACGTAGAGTACGGGCGAAAGCCGGTGCTCGAGTTCGACATCGACAACAAGTGGTTCAAGGGTCCGATCAAGCAGTACAACGTCATCGCGGAGCTTCCGGGGACGGATCTGAAGGATGAGGTGGTGATCGTTTGCGGGCACCTCGACTCTTGGAACAGCCCGGGGTCTCAGGGGGCCTGCGACAATGGGACCGGGAGCACGGTCACGGTGGAGGCCGCGCGGATTCTGACTCAGGCAAAGGTCAAGCCGCGTCGCACGATCCGATTTATCCTCTGGTCGGGCGAAGAGCAGGGTTTGCTGGGATCGCGCGCCTACGTGGAGAAACACAAGGGCGAACTGGACAAGATCGTGGCGGTGCTCAACGATGACGGCGGCACCAACTATCAGGGCGGGTACGTGGCGACGGCGAATCAGAAGGACATCCTGGAGGCCGCGATGGCTCCGACGATCGCCGCGTTTCCAGACTTGCCGATGAAGCTCGACATCGTGGAGCGACCAAGCCCGGGCGGTTCCAGCGATCACGCTCCGTTCCAGTGGGCGGGCGTGCCGGCGTACTTTACGAAGGAGGTCGGGCGGGCGAACTACGGCAAGGTTTGGCACACGCAGTACGACCGTTACGAGGCGGCGATTCCGGAGTACCTGGTGCAAAGCGCCACCAATCACGCGCTGGTCGGGTTCCACTTGGCGACGATCGACGAGAAATTGCCGCGATTCCCGGTGCAGAATCGCGCCACGACGCGGGCTCAGCTCAATCATGCGCTGGCGGTCGGGGCGGACCGGATGTACGAAGATCCGGCCCTGCACCTCGGCCACGATCATGATCACGAGGACGACTACATCCTCGAGATGATTGATCGCTTGAAGCGATTCGTCCAGCTACTGGGCATCGGGCGCTGATTCGAACCGTCCGGGTCGTCAGGTGGGCGACCCGGATTCCAGCTTCGGGCGGCGGCGGTGGAAGTCCGTTGCCTCTTGCGCGACGCGGGCGATCGCCAGGAGGGCATCCTCGCGGTATTTTCGCCCAACCAGCGATTTGGCGAGGCTGTTGCCTTTGCCGTCGTCTCCCTGCGGGATGACGATTTGCGGATGGCCGGTGAGGTTGGTGTGGTAGATCGTGTTGCCGATGTCGTTGACCAGCAACACGTCGAAGTCGGCGAATTCGCGTTCGAACGTGGCCATGACGGCGGCCCGGGCGCGCTGGGCTTGCAGGTATTCGACCGCCGGGATGAAGCGTGACTTCCGGAAGGTGGGCGGCCACGGCGAGACGCCAAGGTCGCGGACCTTTCCAGTACGGGTGAACGCTTCGAACGCGCTCCCGCATTCGGCCTCAAGAATCGTGAGGGCGCCGTTGGGGACCGGCGTGAACGTCACGGGCTTGACTTCCGCGCCGAGCTCGATCGGGTTCTTCGCGAAGGCGTCTGCGTCCGGCACGCCGCTCAGGCCGATCTTCACGCCCTTTAGCGAGCGGCGCGGGCGGTAGTCGAACGGGGCTTCGATGGTGGCGGGATCGCGAGGGTCGCGTCCGATCAGTGCGGCCAGCACCAGCGCGCAGTCCTCGACCTCGCGGCAGATCGGTCCGATCTTGTCCATGGTGTAAGAGAGTTCCATCGCACCGAATCGGCTGACCCGTCCGAACGTGGGGCGCAGGCCGGTGACTCGGCACCGGACGGAAGGCGAGCAGATGCTGCCGAGGGTCTCGGTGCCGATGGCGTAGCTGACGAGTCCGGCGGCTGTGGCGCTGGCACTCCCCGCGCTACTTCCGCTGGAGCCTTGCTTTTCGTTCCACGGGTTTTTGGTGACGCCTCCGAACCAGATGTCTCCCTGGGCGAGTGCTCCCATGGAGAGTTGGGCGACGATGACGGCACCGGCGGCGCGGAGCCGCTCGACCACCGCGGCGTCCTCCGTAAACACCTGATCGCGGTACGGGGCCGCGCCCCAGGTCACCACCTCGTCTTTGAGTTGGAAGAGGTCCTTGATGCCGCAGGGGATGCCGTGGAGGGGTCCGCGATCTTTCCCGGCGGCGAGCTCGGCATCGGCGCGACGGGCTTCGGCAAGGGCGGCGTCTTCCCGGATGCGCACGACGCATTTGAGGCGGTCACCGTACAGCTTGAGGCGGTTGAGATAGAGCCGGGTGAGGGCGACGGAGGTGAGTTTGCGCTCGCGAATGAGCTTGGCTTGGGCTCGGATCGGGAGAAATGCGATGTCTTCGTCGCTGAGGCGCGCGAATTCGATTCGGCCCGGATCGGTGGTGCGGACGGAGACCTTTCGGCGGACGTTTTCCGGGGCGCCGCCGGGATGGAAGGCCATCGGCAGGCCGAGCGTGGGCGTTGGGATAGCGGCGTGGAGGGCGGCGTACCCTTTCGGAAGGTCGAGGACGGCGCGGGCGATCGCCTTTCGTTCCTCGTCGGTGAACTCGATTCCGAACAGGCGTTCGGCGGCGCGGATGTCGTCGATGGTGGGAGCGTTCGGAGCGTCGGGGGCAGATTGACCCGCGGCGGATTGCCCCGGGGCAGCTTGCGTTAGCGAACTTGGCGATGCGCCGGATGCGACCGGAATGGCGAGGGCCGAGAGTAGCGCGGCGCGAAGCAGGTCCTTACGGGAAACGTCGGAGTTTTCGGTCATGGGGCATTTTGCCCGACGT
>JANRKI010000062.1:0-20980 GCA_033763535.1 Fimbriimonadaceae bacterium
GAGATCGAGAACGTCGTGACCACCAACGACGAGTTGTACCGAGCGTTTACGGACGACGCGGATCGGACCGACCCGGCGACGAAGGAGGTGTTGCGTTACGAAGATGCGCTGTGGCACGGATACGCGCATCTGCAGCGCGGTGGGCGACTCGACACGGGACTATTTCTGGAGCTGGTTCGGATTATCAAGCAACAAGAGTTACCCATTCGCCGGATTTCGGGCACTCAGATCGGCAATGCTCAGACGGGCGATATCATCTATACTCCGCCCGTTGGTGAGGATCGCTTACGCGGTTTGCTGGAAAATCTGACCGATTACTTTGATGCCGCGGACGATCTGGATCCGCTCATTAAGTTAGCGGTGGCGCATTACCAGTTCGAGGCGATCCACCCGTTTCCGGATGGCAACGGTCGGACGGGTCGGGTGCTGAACATTTTGCTGCTGTTGTACTGGCGACGGCTCGACTTACCGATTTTGTACCTGTCTCAGGCCATTATTCGGAACAAGTCGGCCTACTACGCGGGGCTTCGGCAGGTGACCGAAGACGGGGCGTGGGAGCCTTGGATTCTGTACATGCTGGATGCGGTCGAGCAGACGGCACGCGATACCCGGTTGCGGTTAGAGCGCGTGCGAACGGCACTGCGCGAGGCGATCGACGACGCGAAAGCGAGGATGGTAAGGGGTTACTCGAAGGAGCTCATCGAGCTGATCTTCGAGCAACCATATACGCGCATCTCCACGTTGGAGCGTGCCGAGATCGCGAAGCGCGATGCGGCGTCGAACTATCTGCGAGAGCTCGAGCGGATCGGTTTATTGCAAAGTCGCAAGTATGGACGAGAGGTGCTGTACCTCAACCGCCGGCTGATGGAATTGCTGTCGGTTTAGCGTCCGTTGGCACGGATTCGCAGGAGCGAGCCGCCGAAGCGCGATCGGCCCGGCCGGGTCTTCACGAAAAAAACCGAAACCTTAACCGGAGCTTAACCATCCCTTAACGTGACGTGATTTACCCTGACCGGTAGGGAGTGGTTTCGGACTCCCGACGTGCTCTCATGAAACGAACGGCGTTTACGCTTATCGAATTGCTCGTCGTCATCGCGATCATCGCGATTCTCGCCGCCATTTTGTTCCCGGTTTTCGCGCAGGCAAAAAACGCCGCCAAGAAGACTCAGGACCTCTCGAACATGAAGCAAAGCGGTACCGCCTTGGCGATGTACGGCACCGACTACGATGACCGATTCCCGCTGCAAGCCGGTCGCGACTGCGACTTCGGCGCGCCGGGTGGGCAAGGGACCTGGAACTTCAACAGCCGCGTCCTCATCCCCGCCGATTGGAGCATCCCGCTCAACAACATCATGAACAGCGGCGGCTGCACCAGCCGAATCCGCGGCGCATGGGGTCTTCCGCAGAACCAACTGTTCCCGTACATCAAGAACGGTCAAATTTTCGCGATTCCGGTGGCCACCGACGAAACGAGCAGTTCGTTCAGCTACGCGGCGGCGGATAAGCGGGTGGAACCGTTCCGCAGCGGCTACAGCATGAACGGCCTTCTCACGGAACTGTCGCAAACCGCGATCACGAGCGTGAGCACGACTCCGCTGTGGTGGCCGGGATTTGGCACCACCAACCGCGTGGGCAACACGTACACCAACCCGTTCCTCATCTGCCCGGATCCGGCGGCAGGCTGCACGTTCAACGGCGGCGGTTCGTTCTTTGGCGATGCGGGTAGCTGCAACAACCAAGACAACCACAACACGCCGGGCTTCCCGAACGGCACCCAATCGAAGTTGGGCAACGTGTCGTACGGCACGGTTTGGCCGTACGCGAAGCAGCAGAACTGGGTGTATGCGGATACGCACGCCAAGGGCCGCGTGACGGGTACGGGCGATCCGGCCCGAGACCCGTTTGTGGGTCACCCGGACTACCTGCGCACGGGTCGACCGTGGCAAGCGCTGACCTACGTGGACAGCCAGTGCCACGTGCCGATCTTCCGCCCGGACCTTGAGGCGGCTCGATAACGTGCGGACGCGTCTCGACGCCGCACGGCGGTTCAAGAATGCGGTCCTTGGGGGCGCGTTCGTTGGGGGCGTCTTACTCGCGGGCTGCGGCTCGGAATCGAAGGTGGAGGAGCCGCCGGTGAAGGACCACAAGGTCATCATGGTGCCAAGCCACCGCGAAGGGGCTCCGCCCTCGACGACGCCGGTCGATCCGAACGCGGCGAAGGCTCCGGCAATGGCGCCGGGCTCTCGACCCGATGGCCCGCAACCGGGCGATCTGGACTACAAGGGGAACTAAGCGGTTCTCGCCATCCCCGACCGTGCGGTCGGGGGTGGCCGTCGCATCACTTGCGAAAGAACGCGCCGCCCGACTCGCGCGAATGATCCGAATCGCTTCTCCCAACGCGATCGCGGCATCCGCGCCGGAATCTGGCCAAAATAGGCGTTGATGCCGATCAAAGTTTTGGTCTGGGACGAATACCCGCCCCACGCCCCGAAAGAGCTCTATCCGAACGGAATTCGCGGTGCGGTGGCCGACGGCCTGAGCGCCCTCGATGCCCACCACGAACTCGATGTGACCGCGATCGGCCTAGACGAGCCCGATCAAGGGTTGCCCGAAGCGCTGCTGGCCGAGGCCAACGTGTTGCTGTGGTGGGGTCACGCTCGTCACGGCGAAGTGGACGATGCCCTGGCCGAGCGCATCAAGACCCACGCCCATACGCGCGGGCTCGGGTTCATCTCGCTGCACAGCGGGCATTACAGCAAGCCGTTCAAGGCGGTGCTCGACGCGACCGGTCACCTGAAGGGCGGCTGGCGCGAGGCGGACCCGGCGGACACCGAAGAGATCACCATCGCCGCGCCGAAGCACCCGATTGCGGAAGGCGTGGAGGACTTCGTGCTGGATGCGGAGGAGATGTACGGCAATCCGTTCGGCGTGCCGTCGGTCGAGACGTTGGTGGCGCAAAGCTACTTCCCGCTCGGGGGCGAGTACTTCCCCTGCGTTGCCACGTGGACGGTGGGCGAAGGGATTGATCCGGAGTTCACCAGCGGTCCGGGCGCCGGCAAGGGTCAGGGCGAAGGCAAGAGCCGAGTCGTGTACATCCGACCGGGTCACGAGACGTTTCGAACGTACTATCACCCGTCGATTCAGCGGTTGATTTTCAACGCCACGCGCTGGGCCGGACGTCTGTCCTAACGGCGCCTGTCTTGATCCCGAATGCGGCGGGCGATGGCTAGGCGGCCGTCGCCCGACCCGCGTCGAGATTCCGTTGCACCCAGTGGGTGCTGAGGCGGTCGAGCACCACCGCCACGATGATCGCGACGCCGATGATGATCCATTCGTAGTTCTGGTCGAGCTTCAGCACGCGGATTCCGGTTCGGATCAGTACGATGAGCAGGGCACCGAGAAATGCGCCGACGACGGAACCGCGTCCGCCGTTGAGACTGACTCCGCCCACGACGGCACTCGCGATGACGTACAGTTCGTAGCCGTCGCCATCGCCCGAGCTCGCGGAGCCGTAGTACGCCGCGCCGAGGAACGCGGAGATTCCGGCCGTGGCCCCGGCGAGCACGTAGACCCCGGTCAGGAGATTCGGGATGCGCAGTCCGGAGTAGCGCGCCGCGTCTGGGTTGCTGCCGAGGGCGATCACGTGGCGGCCGAAGACGGTGCGGGCCATGGTGACGGCTCCGACCAGCGTGATGAGTCCGAGGGCGGCCGTCGGCACGAGGGTCGGGGCGCCGCTGGCCCACGTTGCCTTCGCGAAGGCGGTTACCGGAGCGGGGAGCAGGATGCTTTCGGCCTTGCTGGCCACGAAGGCGAAGCCGCGGTACACCCACATGGCGCCGAGCGTGATGATGAACGGATGGACGTGGAGGTTGGCCACCATCAGTCCGTTCAGCAGTCCGCAGCCTAGCCCGACGGCGAGGCTGAGGCCGAGCGCGACGAGTGGCGCATCGAGGCCGTTCTGACGCATGACCATCCCGGCGGTGACTCCGGCGAGCGCGTAGATGCTTCCGACCGATAGGTCGATGCCGCCGCTCAGCATCACGAGCGTCACCCCCACCGCCATGATGCCGATGAAGCTGGTCTCGGTAAAGATCTGGGTCAGGCTGTTGGGGTTCAGAAAGTTGCTGACGGTTTGACCGGTGATCCGGTCGGTGTGCGTGCCGGAGAATCGGGTGAGGACCGCGCACAGCACGAGGATCACGAGGACCAGACCGATCTGCTGGAACATGGCGAAGCGACGCACGGTTCGGAGCGTACTTCGCCGGAGCACGGATTCAATCATCCTCCCAATTGTCGACTCTGGGACTTTTGGCCTAGCATCGGCTGCATATCATGCGAGACTCAAAGCATGCGAAAAGCAGGCTTTACGCTCTTAGGCATTCTCTTGATTCAGATTGCGGTTATAGGGCTTACGTTGCAGTATGCCCAGGCTGCTTCGGCGGGCCCTCCGTTTGCTAACTGTCCTATACTGCCAGCGCCAGGTCCATAGCCAATGCGCAAGTTGGGCGTTGCCATCTCAACCCTCGCAGCCGTTGGCCTGTGTCTTCTTGCACTTTCCAGCCGGACAGTTTCCGCTGACATTGTCGTTTTCCCGAATGACATAAGCATTTCATCACCGCAGCCAACTCGTCACCGGTTTTGGGTCTTCAATCGCACTCAACAAGCGGTACGCCTATCCGCTGGCGAAAAGTGCAGTTGCCGACCTTGGAGCCACCCGGATGTTCTCATTCCACCATTCGCCTTGCGAGAAGTCACTCTCACAATGCAGAATGATCTTGTCCCCGTTGCCAATTTTGACAGCACTACGACCATGGACTACGTGATAGGCCCACTCAGGCGGTCGATCATCTTGCCAACATACTATCGGACGAAATGAACTTCTCAACAAATCTCAAACCATTACGAACTGTCTCCATCCTTGGCGTCGTTTCACTTGTCGCCGTTGCCGCTTTGGCGGACGATCCTGTAGGCGTCTGCATACAAGAAAAGGTGTGTCAACGCACAACATACGATGCAGGCGAACCGATCTTTATGTGCCGTAAGGAGCAACAGACATGCGCAGGCAGTTGCTACAAGCGCAACTCGGGCCCTGTTTACGTTGGTAGGTGCGTTCCGGGCTCTGGCGGCTGCTATCTCGCTCCGATGAGCATGCTCATCATCGGGAGCAAGACTGGTTGCATAGACGCGGGCACACCGGGCTGTAGGTGTAGCGACTATTGGCAAGAAACGCAGGAGCGAATTCGCTACAACTCTTGTTAGACATGAGACGAAACATAGGTCTGTGGTTCGTCACGTTGCCAGTCTTCGCATTTGCCAGCCCGCTGGAAGATCGAGATCGACAATTTGAGGGAATGTCTTTCACCTATCGCATCAGTGAGCAACATTTTCAGCAAGCAAGGGAGTTTCGATCGGCTGTATACGTCCAGACCTTCTCAAACTTCCGTGATGGGCTAGCCGTGAACGGGAACACCGGTCCTGTGACGGGGCCAAAAACTCTTGGCAGAATGCCCGTGCACCTTCATTACGAAGGGAAGAACGTTGTCCTGTCCCGTTACGACCTCGAACTTGAAGCCGAACCGAGATTTTACGTTGGCGAGATCATTAAGGAAGCGAGTAATTCGTACAAGTACGCAGTTGCACTCGCTCCAAATCCTAGGTTCTGGCCACACGAATTGGCGATATTTGGAAACAAGGGCGTAATCGGGCTTTATGGATTAAGTCCGAAATTTGAGGCTAGGGAGCGCGGCAAGCGCGTCGTCTACACAACGCACGAAGGATCGAGACAAAAGATTCGGGCATTTGGAAACCCATGGCGTTTTGAAATTGACATTAATGAAGATGGCTCTATTCAAACGGTAAGAAGCTACCAGTTCAAGACGCTAACGACGAAAACGACCGTAACCGCATGGAAAGATACCGTGCGCGGACGGATCCCAAAGGTGATTATGTATGAAGCGTATCAACTTGAAGATGGTAAGCCCCTCGTTGCGCAACGCATAAAATATGATCTAACTTCGGTTAGCATAGACGCCGATGTCCCGAAGATTCCGATTCCCATCGGAGGCGAAGTCTTCGACTATCGACCGCATGGAGAGGGTATCCCTCGAACAGAGTGGCCGATCCGAAACGCAAAGCCGATTCGAACATTGTGGACCGGACGAATACCGTCGGGTGACGGCCCATTGCCGACGTCCGCAGTTTCTCTGTTTCTCGGGGCCTGGCCTTACTTAGCCTTCGGCGGCCTTCTTGTCGTAGGCTTGGTCATCGTTATCCGATCGCGACGCCTTACCTCGTAGCGGCGCGTGGTGGCGAAGAAGATAGACTCCAGTCGTGCCCGCTTTGCTTGCCGCGTTGATTGCCCCGTCACTCGTCAGCACGGCGTCGCCATTCGCCGAGCCGGTACTGTTGCCGAAGCCGGCCCGCGTGGAGTGGCGGGGAGGGACTTTTGCCTATCTGCCGGACGCCCGGGTTCAGCTTCCGGCGGACGCCGCGCGGTTGCGCGAGACCGCGTTTCCGAATTTCGTGCGGAGCGGAAAGGGCACCGGCCCGGGCGTTACGCTCACGCGCGACGCGCGGTTCACCGATCCGGAGGCGTACCGAATCGAGATTGCGAAGGACGGCGTCACCATTCGGGCCGGGGGCGACGCGGGGTTCTACTACGCCTCGGTGACGTTTCGGCAGTTACTGCCGGTTTCGGTGGACCGCGGGACGACGGTGCCGTTACCGTTGGGGGTCATCGAAGATCAGCCCCGCTTCCGGTACCGCGGGATGCACCTTGATGTCGCGCGGCACTATATGCCCAAGGCGTTCATCTTGCGGTTCCTCGATCTGATGGCCGCGCACAAGTTCAATCACTTCCACTGGCATCTCACCGATGATCAGGGGTGGCGATTGCAGATTCGGCGGTATCCGAAGCTGACCCAGGTCGGTGCGTGGCGCAAGGAGACGATGCGGGGGCATTACCGCAATCAGCAGTGGGACGGCACCCGGCACGGCGGGTTCTACTCGCAGGGCGACGTGCGCGAAATTGTTCGGTACGCGGCGGCGCGCCACGTTACGGTGGTGCCGGAGATTGAGATGCCCGGCCACGCGCAGGCGGCGATCGCGGCGTATCCCGAACTGGGCAACCTCAACACCTCGCTGCCCGTCGCCACGAGCTGGGGCGTCATCGAGAACGTGTTCAATGCGGAACCAAGCACGATTCAGTTTTTGCAACACGTGCTCGACGAAGTGACCGAACTGTTCCCCAGCCCCTACATCCATGTTGGCGGCGACGAATGTCCGAAGAAGCAGTGGAAGGAATCGGCCAAGGCGCAGGCGCGCATCCAAGCCCTCGGGCTGAAGGATGAGGACGAGCTGCAGAGCTGGTTCATCCGCCAAATGGGTGAGCACCTTCGGACGCGCGGGCGTCGGCTGATCGGCTGGGACGAGATTCGGGAAGGCGGGTTGGCGCCGGGTGCCATCGTGATGAGTTGGCGCGGCATGACGGGCGGCATCGAGGCAGCCAAGCAAGGCCACGACGTGATCATGTCGCCAACCGACTTTACGTACTTCGACTACTACCAATCGCCGGATACGGTGCGCGAGCCGCTGGCGATCGGGGGGTACCTGCCAATCGAAAAGGTGTACGCGTTTGACCCCGTGCCGCCGGAACTTTCGGCCGCGGAGGCGACCCGCGTGCTCGGCGGGCAGGGACAGGTTTGGACGGAATACATTCCGGACGGTGACCGGGTGGAGTACATGGCGTTTCCGCGGGCCTGCGCCCTTGCCGAGGTGCTCTGGAGCCCATCCGCGGACCGCAGTTGGGACGAGTTTTCGCGCCGGTTGCCGTTCCATCTGGACCGACTGGCGGCACGGGGCGTCAAGTTTCGGCGGCTCGACGCCGGCCGGGTTCGGTAGTCGCGAGCGGTCGCCGCGGGGCGTCGGGCAGGACGACTTCGACGTGCTGGGTCGCCTCGGTGCGGTACGTCTGAGGCGACACCCCCATGCGCTGGCGGAACTGACGGGAGAGGTACGACCGGCTGCCGAATCCGGTCTGCTCGGCGATCTGGTCGAGGGATTCCGACGTTGCGGCCAGCCGAACAGCCACTTGCCGCACCCGAAAATCGACGAGGTACTGGGTAGGCGTCACCCCCATTTCCGCGCGAAACGTGCGGATGAAGTGGTCTTCGCTCATGTTGCACACCCGCGCGAGGTCGGCATTCGAGAGGCGTTCGGCGTACTGATCTTGGATTTTTCGGAGGGCAAACCGGATTTGGCCGTACCGCAGCGCGAGGTCTTCGAGTTCACCGTCGGCCGGCGCACGGGTTTGGGAGATCACGCGGGCAAGGACGTCGTACACGACCGCCTTGAGCCGCCATTGGAGTTCGAGTCGGCGCGGATGCTCGAGATGGTGCTCAAAGATTTCGTGCAGCAGTTGGCGCGCACCGGTGGCGGCGGCGAGTACGAACGGGCGTCGCACCAAGTGCAGAGGCAAGCGCGGCATTCCGACGACGCCAAAGTGAACGTAGGCGTGGGTGACGGGAGCCCAGGCGCGGGTGGAGAACCGGAGGCCGGGCGGCACCACCGTGACCACGTTCGCCGGGATTTCGAACCGGTCCCCGGCGACAAACTCGAGGGCGGCTCCGGCGCGATTGTTGAGATAGATTCGCCACGGCGAGGTGCCGCTCGTAAAGTCAAATCGCCACCACGCGCCGATCTCCAACCGGCCCACGGCGAGGATCTGCACGTCCAGCGCGTCACGCCACCAATCCTCAATGAGGGTTTCCACGGGATCAGTATCCGTCAGGGCGGGGGAGAATCCGCCGGTTTTCGACACATTCCGAGCGGAATCGGACACATTGGCGCGATCCACCGCGACTTAAACTTTTATCGACGTCGACGTCCCCATCACCAACGAAGGTCTCATCATGAAACGCCTCGCATTCACGCTTATCGAACTTCTCGTCGTCATCGCGATCATCGCGATTCTGGCGGCGATTCTCTTCCCTGTTTTTGCCCAGGCTAAGGCCGCCGCCAAGAAGACGGCCGCCCTCAGCAACGTCAAGCAGCTGGGCTTGGCAATCATCCAGTACCAGGCCGACCACGACGACTACCAACCGGTGCCGTACAACTGGTCGATGCCGAACGGCGGATCGCCGGACTGGTTCTACATGTTCTCGAACGATCGGTCCTGGGACGTGCTGATTCGGCCCTACACCGGCACCCAGGTCCAGCGCACGTTGCCAAACGGCAACCGCGAAGCGGTGGCCGACGGCGGACTGTTCACCTCCCCCAGCGATAGCACGGCCCGTCGCCAAGACGGCAACTTCCGCAGCCGACGCTCGTTCGGTTGGAACGGGTCGCAACTGTACGGGGCCAACGGCGTGAACGGTTATGCCGGGCTCGGCGCGGTAGGCGATATGGACTTGTCCGATATCCGCAACTACTTCCCGCGTCCGCTCAGCGCGACCGACTACCCGGATCCGGCAGGCACGCTCGTGCTGGTCGAAAAGCCGACCGCCGAGAACTGGCTGGCCAGCGTGAGCGGCGCGTTTGCGGAGAATCCGGGCGAAGGCATCTGGTGGCAACACGCGATGGGTCAGCAGAAGGACCGAAACCAGAACCGTCCGGTGCTGCCGCTCCACGCCGGTCAGTGGGTCTACACGTTTGCGGACGGCCACGCGAAGAGCCTGCATCCGCAACGCACGCTCGGCCCGGCGGCGTTTGGCGATCTGAACTCGGCAGTGCCGTTCGGTATGTGGACCCGGGCGGAAGGCGACTAGTGAAGCGCGCAATGACCCTCGCGGTGGTCATTGCCGGCATGGTCCTCGGGTGCCAAAACGGCCCCGAGGCCGGCCCGGTTGCCGAAAGCGAGATCAAGGAGGCGAAAACCGACACCATCGCGGCGAAGGCGGCGATCGATGAAAAGATTCGCCAGATCAAATCTTCGAACCTCACTCCCGAGCAGAAAGAACGCGCGCTGGCCGTTCTCGGCGCTCGCTGACCGTCCCCGATTCTCTGCGCCATGTTGAACGTGTTGCTGTCACTCGCCGTTTCGTCGCAAGCCCCGGTCGGCACGCTGACGGATTGGAACGTTTCGGTCGCTAACCGCGCGTTGTTGGTCCATACCGCCCGCGTGAATCTTGACCACGAGAACTGGGGCTGGGATATGAAGGGCTCGCCCGCCGGCGCCGTTTGGTACGAAGGTACGGGCGCGAAGACGTTCCGGCTGCGTCCGATGGCGAAGGTCGGGGCCGTGCGCCTGCTTCCCCACTCTGCGGGCACGATTCGCCGCGAAGGCAACGACGTGCTGGTTGAGCTGACCGGTCCGCGCGACGTGATCGTGGAGCCGATTCAGACCAACGAGGCCCCGCCGCTGCATCTGTTCTACGCGGCGGAAGTTCTGGAACCGAAGCTACCGGAGGGGGCGTTCCGCTTTGGTCCCGGGGTCCATGCGCCCGGCGCGATCAAGTTGACCCCGGAACGGAAGACGGTTTATCTCGCCCCCGGTGCGTTCGTTAAGGGCTGGATCGAGGCGGACGGTGTTGATGGCGTGCGGATTTTCGGAACGGGCGTTCTGGACGGTCGGCATACCGAACGGGACCGAGACAGCCACAACCTGATTCGGCTGGTCGCCTGCCGAAATGTGCAGATTGAGGGCGTGACGCTCCTCGACAATCCGACTTGGAACGTGGTGCTGGCCGCCTGCGAGAATGTGATGGCGCGGCGTGTGCGGATTTTGGCCGGTCGCCCGACGAGCGACGGGTTCGACGTGATCCAGTCGCGGCGCGTGACGATCGAAGACTGCTTCGTCCGGAACTTCGACGACGCGGTTTCGGTGAAGGGGATTGAGGAGTTCAAGCTCGGGTTGCAACCGGCACAAGACGTGACGGTGCGCGGCGGCACATACCACTGCGACAACGGCTGGGGCAGCCCGTTCGCGGTCGGTTACGAAACCTACGCGGAAGCGATCGAGCGGTTTACGGTGGAGAAGGCCGAGATCACGTACTGCCGCATGCTGCTGCGCGTTTTGGTGGCCGATCCGGGCCCCGTGCGCGACGTCGTGATGCGGGACCTGACGGTTCGCATGCCGGACCCGCGCGAGCCGCTGCGATTTACGGTGGGCCGAGACAACTACACGCAGTGGTACAAGAACGATCGCGAAGCATCCGGTCACATCCGGGGCGTCCTCTTCCAACGGCTGAAGATTGAAGGTCCGGAGTGGCCCGAGAGTCAGCTGTCGGGGACGTCGGCGGAACGCGGGATTCGGGGGGTCCGGTTCGAGTCGGTTACGCTCGGCGGGCGACCGTTAACCGCCGCCCGCGCCAACCTCAAGCTGAACGCTCACGTTCAGCCGGTGGAGTTTCGATGACCTCGTACGCAGTGATCGCGACGGGCCCGGGGCAAGTCGAGTTCGGTCCGGTGCAGTCGGACGAGCCGGGCCCGGACGACGTGGTGATTGAACTCACCCATTCGTGGATCAGCAACGGTACGGAGGGATCGTTTCTGCGGGGCGAACGGATTGCGGGCGACACGGCGCGCCGGAACACGGACCCGCTCCCGTTTCCGCACGTGCCGGGCTACCAATCGGTCGGTACGGTGGTCGCTCGCGGACGTCACGTCGCGGAGGTCGCCGAGGGTCAGCGCGTGTTTGCGACCCTCGGTCGGCTCCGAGGGATGTTCTATCCGTTCGGCGGACACGTCTCTCCGCTGGTATGCGCCGCGTCGGAGGTGATTCCGGTGCCCGACGGCGTTACGAGCCTCGCCGCGAGCGGCCTGACCCTGATGCAGGTCGGCTGGAACGCGGCCCACCGCGCGCTGGTCGCCTCCGGGACGCGGGCGTTGGTCATCGGCGACGGGCTACTCGGCATCTGGACCAGCGAATGGCTGGCCGAGCGCGGGGCGCACATAACGGTGCTTGGCCGTCACACCGAACGGCTTCGGCATGCGGCCGGGATCGGCGTGTCGGCCTGGGAAGACGTTCCGGAGACGCTTGACCTCGTGATCCATACCGCCGGAGACATCCACGCGGTGCGGCGGGCGATGGCCCGTCTCGTGCGGACAGGACAACTCGTCACGGCGGGATTCCTTGGCGCGGAGGGTGCCCTGGATCTCCAGGAACTCCGAGATCAAGAGATTTCGATCCATGCGATCAGCGGGTGGACGCGTCCTCGGCTGGAGCGAACGCTCGCCGGGCTGGCCGCCGGGCACGTGTCGGCCGAGTCGCTGGTGACGCACCGCTTTCCGGCGCGTTGCGCGGCCACCGCTTACGACTTGATCCTGGCGGGGTCGGCCCCGTCCGGACCGGACGCGCGCCCGCTGGGAGTTGTGCTGGAGTGGGCGGCATGATGACCGCCCTGCAAGCCTTGGGAGGCAAGCGATTTCGACTGGTCCAAGTGCCGATTCCCGCGTGCGCGGCCACCGAGGTCCGGATTCGGGTCGATGCGGTCACCATCTGCACCCAGTGGGACCTGCACTTGCGGCGAGGTCAGCCGATGTTTCCGGGCCACACGTTTCATCTGCCGTACACCGTCGGGCAACCCGGACATGAGGCAAGCGGGGTCGTCGACGCGATCGGTAGCGACGTGCGCGACCTGCGGGTCGGCGATCGCGTCTCCGTGTGGCGCGATCCCGGGCATGACGTGATGGGCGCATACGCGCAGTACGTGGTTCGGGCAGCCGACGACGCGATTCGGGTGCCTTCCCTGCTTCCGGCCTGGCAAACGGCGGCGGTGGAACTGGCCATGTGCGTGGCCGCATCCGTGCAACGGTTGCGTGACGTCGCGGGGATCGAGGGCCAACGGGTGGCGGTATCGGGCCTCGGCCCGGCCGGGCTCATCGCGGTCCAGCTGATGCGTGCCGAGGGTGCGCGCGAGATCACCGGCATTGATCCGTGCGAGCAGCGGCGGGCAGCGGCGGAAGCATTGGCACCGATCCGCACGCTGAGCCCGAGCGAGGCGGAATCGGCCCTGCCGAAGCGCCCGCACGCGACCGTGGATGTCGCGGTGGATTGCGTGGGGAGCGCGCGTTCGGTGCAGTTCTTGATGGATCGCACGCGGGAGGCACTGGGCCTGTTTGGCGTTCAGCGAGAGGCGTACATGTACCGTCCGGAGCATTACGATCGCCTGATCCTCTGCGGCTATCCCGGGCATCATCGGCGGGACGCGGAGTACGCGGTGCGCTGCATCGAACGCGGCGCGCTGGACCTCGGCGCGATCGTGACGCACCATTACGCCCTCGACGAGTACGAGCAGGCGATTGATCAGCTCGAGCACCAAACCGCCGTGAAGGTTTGCCTGCACCCGTGGGGAGTGCCGGAGGCGTTGCGGTCTGCGCGAGTGCTCCCCGACGCGGAGTCCGAAACGTTGGCCGCTGGACGGGGTTAGCAGCCGGCGCGTTAGACGGCGTTGGCCGCGCTGACGACCGCCGCGATCGCGTCCGGGTCGGTCTCGCGGTACGTATCCTCGCGCGGAATCTCAGGAATCCCGAACTTGATTTCCGGTCGCAGGGCCGTGCTGGGATCGGGGAGGAACGCATAGGGTGCGAGATGCACCTGCGTCACCCCGGTCGCACTCACGAGGTCGGCGACGTTGTGCGGCCGAATTCCGCCCGCCGCCAGAATTTCGATGCGCCCGGCCGCGCGGCGCACGAGTTCCGCGATGACGGCCATGCCCTCCATCGCCGTGGGACGCTGTCCGCTGGTGAGGATGCGGGTGAAACCGATCGCGATCAACGCTTCCATCGCCTCGAACGGGTCCGGCGTGGCATCGAACGCGCGGTGGCAGACCCATTGCCGATCCGGCGCGAGCTGGCGCAGGTCGGCCATTCGCAGCGTATCGAGCCGACCGTCTTCCGTACTGATGCCGGTGACGAATCCGGCGATGCCCATGCGGAGCATCGCCCCGGCGTCGGTCAGCATCGTCTCGTATTCGCCGCGATCGTAGCAAAACCCGGCCGGGCGCGGACGGAGCATTGCAACGATGGGGAGTCCGACCTCCAGCGAACGGGCCACGGTGCCAAACGAAGGCGTGAGTCCGCCGAGCTCGATCGCATTGACGAGTTCGACCCGCTTCGCGCCGCCCGCCGCCGCCTGCACCACGTCGCCGTACCGGCACGCGACCGCTTCGACCAATACCGCCATCAGCCGGCCAACCCTCGCGCGGCGAGGAAGTCGAAGCTCGAGCTGAGGCAGTCGAACGGATCGCGATAGCAGTCGTCTTGCTCCACGACGTACCACTCGGTTCCGCCCGTGCGGCACGCGTCGAGAATGCCGTCCCAGTGGAGATTGCCCTCGCCAACCGGGGCCATGACCGGACCTTTGTCCGGTAGCACCTCTTTGTCCTTAACGTGGATGACCTGAATGCGACCGGGGATTTGGCGGATAAACGCCGCTACGTCGAGCCCGGCGTGATTGAGCCAGTAGGTATCGACCTCCAGCATGAGGTGCGGCGCGTCGATGAGCAGATCGTAATGACGTTTGCCGCGTGCGCGATCCATGATGAACTCGTGGGCGTGGTTGTGGTAGCCAAAGCGAATGCCGGCCGCACCAAGCTCGGCGCAAACGCGTTGTGAGGTCGTGACGAACGCGTCGTAATCCTCCGACGTTTTGGCCCCCCAAAGCCCGCCGATCGCGGTGTAGTCGCACCCAAGGATGCGGTGGAACTCGATCTCCGCCGCCGTGTAGTCGCGGAGCCGATCCCAGCCCCGGTGCGTCGCCACGCATCGCAGTCCGTTCGCGTCGAGCATCGCCCGGGCCTCGGCGGGCGACACCTCGGGATGATCGCCGTCCATGCAGCCGACCGCGCTGAGTTGAACCCCGGCGTACCCGATGCCGTGGATGACCTCGAAGCACTCGGCGAGGCCCTCGCGGGTCTTGGTGAACTCGCGGAGCGTGTACATCTGCACGGCAAGTTGATTCATGCGGAGGATTTACCCGACCGAACCGGCGGGTATATCCGATCCCGTGCTGCGCGGTTCGCCATTTGTGTACGACAACTTGGTCATCCTGATGCGCGCCTACTTTCGGATTCGCGGCGGGCTGACCACGTACGGGGCGGAACACCTGCCGGCGGAGGGCGGCTACATCATTGCGCCGAACCATTTGAGCTACCTTGATCCGCCGGCGATTGCCCTCACGCACCGGCGGCGGATCATCCCGATGGCGAAGGTCGAGCTTTGGGACAACCCGTTTTTTGCCCGCATCATGACGGGGATCGGGGCGATTCCGGTTCAGCGCGGGGCCGCGGACCGGGAGGCGATTCGGATCGCCATCGATGTGCTGAAGGCGGGCGAGCCGTTACTGCTTTTTCCAGAGGGGACGCGCGGCGACGGCGTGACGCTCGGCGAATTCAGCTCCGGACCGATGCTGATGTCGCGCATGGCGAACGTGCCGATCATCCCCGCCGCCGTGGTGGGTACGCAGGTGGTGATGCCGCGGAAAGGACGAGGCAGAGGGCGCAATCACCCGATGTCGGTGACGTACGGCGCGCCGATTGATCCCGCGGAGTTCGCCCGAGACCCGGATCGGAACGCGCTGAACCGGGCATTAATGGCGCGGATTCAGGCTTTGGCCGCCACGCGAGGGCTGATGCTGGCCGATCCGTCCGCCGAACGGGCGGAATGAGACGGACCGACGGAACCGGGCTTCAGAACCGCTTGGAGTAGCTGAGACTCATGAACGTTTGGGGGCCACGGGCGAAGAACCGGACGGCGAGATCGCGGATCGGACGGTATTCGAACCCCGCCGACAATCGGTAGCCGTTGTGGTCGGCAAGGAGCCGGAAACTTGCGCTGAGGGGCTGGGACCATCCGACAAAGGCGCTGCTGTTTTCGCCCGCGTACGCGCCGATGGTCAGATCGGCGGGCTGGTCGCCGTCGCCGGTGGGCGACGATTGGCGGTACGTCAGGGCGGCGTAAACGCGGCGACGGTCATTCGTGCGGTTGAAGAGGTCTTGCACCCCGACGCTGATGCCGGGAGAAAGATCGCTTACCGGCGCGAGGAAGTTGTACGAAAGATCGATCGCCTCGCGCACGTCCTGAAATCGGAGGCGCTGGGTGCGGTACTCCAGTTCAATCTCGCGCGAGAGTCCGGCGGCGAAGTAGTACTCGGACGTCCCGCCGCGGTGCGGTTCAAAAAACAACTCCGAGCGAATGGTGCCCAGCGGGACCTTGCGTCCGACGGGGATCGAGATCAGGCGGTCGGCGTACGCGGAGCTGACGGCGGACAGCAGCAGCAGGCCGGAGACCAACCGACCCGCGGCGCGGCGGTCAGAGCGAATCATCGCGCTACGGTACCGCACCATCAGGCGGCCTCACTATGAATCTGCACGGTTCCGGGACCGCCTTCGTTGCCTTTCACGAGAATCCGCACGGGCCCGAACTGCTTGATGACCCAGATTTGGGTCAACAGGCGGCTGGTGAGTTCGTTCACGCGGAACACGGTTTCGCCATCGGCAAAAATGGCGGGTAGGAGCACTTGATCGGCGAGGTAAGGGTCGACGGTGGCGTCGGTCCGCATCCACGTGGTGAGTTGATCCCAGGCCTGAGTCGCGACCGCCTCGACCCGCAACCCTTTGGTGCCCAGGCTGGTGCCGGTTCCCAGGCCGCGCTCGTACCGCGCCACCAGGGTGATGAACACCCCCGGGCCATCCGCATCAATCGGTTCGACGTGGGTGACGAGCGGAATTCCCTGAGATCGGGCGAGTTGCGAGAGGTGGGTTTCCGCACGCTCGGCAACCGAGCTCGGCAACCCGTGGGCGACGATGTAGGCCTCTACCGAGCGCATGCCGCCCCGATCGAGCCACCTTAGCCCGGACATCGCCGACGGCTCCACCTCGACCCTCACCTTGCCGTTCGCCTCGCGTCCGAACCCGGCGTACTGGAGGGTCGGGTAGGCGTACAGGCCAAATTCGCGGAGCACGCCGAGGGTTCCGTGGGCGAAGGCGTCGTAGCTCAGGGCATTGAGTCCGTAGGTTTCGCCCTCAAACATCACGTCGCCGTACATGCCGGATCGGGCCAAGACGGGGAGCATCCAGGTGGCGGTGATGAGGGCGTTGGCTCCGCGTCCGCCGGAGTTTCGCACGGTCCGGATAGTGCCACTCATGCCGCGCGGGCGACGCTTCGGCACGAAGATAAGTTCGTGCGAGCCGAGCTGATCGCCTTCCATCTCGCCGGACGCCAGCTCCGCGATGCCGCGCAACAGGGTGAGGTCCTCGGCATCGAGCCCGGCGTACCGTCCGTTGGCGCGGACGTTCGAGATGCGGACCGGTTGGACGGTCATCGCGGACATCACGAGCGCGGTTCGGAGGAGGGCCCCTCCGCCTTCGCCGTAACTGCCGTCGATGGTGAGATGGCTGGTGGCGGCTCTCAAGCCGACCGCGCCTTGAGGATGGTGATCATCTAGATTTTGAGTTTGAAGATCGCGTATTCCAGCGTCTTGAGGGCGTAGCTCATTGCCACCAATACGAACACAACCAGCAGCATTTCGACGAAGTACGGCGGGACCGATTCTTTTCCGCCGGCGCCGTAGGTGATGCCGTAGATGACGCGATTGATGTTTTCGACCACGCCGGTCATGCCGACGAGGAGCGGTCCGCGGAGAACGGCGTACCCGACGACGAAAATTCCGACGAGTCCGGGCACCCACGCCCGGTACTTCTGACGCTGGTGCTCGTTGTAGATGACGCACACCTTACAACGCTCCTTCTTTTCGGCGATGGTCAGCTTATGGTTGCGCGGGATCATCTTGTCGGCGAGCAAGGCATCTTTGGGAATGGGCCGACCTTCCATCGCGCCCTTGATCACCTCTTCCTCGCACATGCAACCGACCTGCTCCTTCCAGCAAGTCTTTTTCGCGTGGTAGATCGGGCACTTTTCGCGCACGAACTTTCGGCAGAACGGGAGTTGCCAGCATTTGCCCAAGAACACGTTCATGCGGTCCGGGTCTTGCTTGACGTTTTTGCCGATCTTGAGTTGGTCGGCCTTCGCGCCTTCCTTCGCGCGCTTTTTCACCCGGGTGGCGACGTCGGCGGCCAGCGTAACGAGGCCAATGATGCCCAGGTAGAGGCCCGCGTTTTGAAGCGACGCGTAGGATGCGCGCACCGCCTCGTTACTCTCGTTGCCGGGGATCATGGACGGCAGGTAGAGCGGCGTGAAGTACAGCGCGGCAGCGCCAAGAAGCAAGAGGACGCCCAGAATCTCCTCGCCCCAAAACATGACGGCGGCCCCGACGCCCATACCGATGATGGAGGCCAGCAAGACCTTGTCGAACAGACCGAGGTTGCGGAGGGCCTCGGCGGTTTGGACGCCGGCGGACGGATCGCCCATCCGGAAGATCGTGAACACAATGAGGCCAATCGAGGCGAGGGAGCCGAGCCCCCCGACTGCCAGCAGAAACTTCGCGGCGCTATCAATGACGGATTGCAGCGCTTCGGGCAGGTCAACTCGATTGGCCATGACTCATCACTTTTTGACGCGTTCGAGGTAGCTGTCGGTGCGGGTGTCGACCTTAATCAGGTCACCAATATTGATGTGGAACGGCACTTGGACCACGGCCCCGGTCTCGAGCGTGGCCGGCTTGTTGCTGCCGCTAACCGTATCGCCTTTGAATCCGGGGTCGGTCTCCGTGACTTCGAGCTCGACGAAACTCGGCAGTTCGTAGCCGAGGGTTTCGCCACCCGACACAAGGGCCACAATCTCGGACTCCTCCTTGAGATACTTCGACTGATCTCCCATCGACGTGAGCGGGATCGGGATCTGCTCGTAGGTGTCGAGGTCCATGACGATGGCCTCGGTTCCCTGCTTGTACAGGAACTGCATCTTCACCTTCTCCACGAACGCCGGTTCGACGCGCTCGCCGGATCGGAACGTCTTTTCGACCACCTGGCCGGTCTTCACCTTGCGGAGTCGGGTGCGCACAAACGCGCCGCCTTTCCCGGGCTTGACGTGCTGAAACTCGATGATCGTCCAAACGTCGCCTTCCATGACGAACGAGAGGCCGTTTTTGAAATCGCTGGTGTCGATGGCCAAAGTCTTTCTCCGGACGCGCGGCGTACTCTCAGAACCCGCCTCACGTCACTCTTGCACGCCAATTTTGGCACAGGAGACTCCACGTCGCCCGGTACGCGCACGGCGTCGGCAACGTAGTATCTGCCGTGCGTGCCTGTCTCCTCCTTGCGATGATCGCGATTCCGGGGATTACCTCCGCCCAGTTCGCGTGGCCGAAGCCCGAGTACAACGTTGCGGCGGAAGGGGTCTATACCGAAGACCCGTTCATCATTGAGTACCGCCGGAAGTTCTTTGGCGTGTTTCGCGGGGACTTCGCCGCCTTCGAGAAAGGCTACGCCGAGGTGTCAGAGATGGTGCGCAAGAACCCGAAGGACGCGCGGGCACTCGTGTGGGTCGGCAATGGCCAGACCATCAAGGCGGGCCTGCTGCGGCTTCAGCGCAAAGAGAAGGAAGCGCTCGAACTGCTGACCAAGTCGCGCGGGACGCTGGATCGCGCGGTGTCGCTGCGACCTGACGATCCGAACATCTACATGATGCGGGCCGCCACGCTCTACATCCAAGGCCAATACTTCGACGGCGGCCAGTTGCCGAATTCGGTGTGGGAACGGCTCCGCGACGACTGCGAAAAGTTCATCGCGTTCGTCGGTCCGGAGCGCATGAAGCAGGTGTCGATCCACGTGCGCGGCGAGGCCTACGGCGAACTCGGGATTGCGTACAAGCGGCTCGGCGAGAAGGCGAAGGCAATCGCGGCCTTCGAGCGGGTCATCGAACTGAACCCGAACACCACGTACAGCGAGCGGGCCAAGCGCGAGATTGACGGGTTGAAGAGCTAGCCGTTACTGCGCCATCACATCGGCAAGGAGCAACCGGTCCGGATCGATGTTCCGCTGACTGCTGAGGACGTACGCGAGCGGGTGCGATACGAGGTTCCGGCCATCCACGCCGACCATCTCGCCCCGGAAGCCGCTGATCAGCCGGTTGGCCGCCATTGCGCCGAGTCGCAGGGCGAGCACGCGGTCGAATGCGGTCGGCGATCCCCCGCGCTGCATGTGCCCGAGCACGACGGCCCGCGTCTCGAATCCGGTGTTCTTGCCGATCACGTCGGCGATGTCGCTTGCTTTGGCCGCGCCCTCCGCGACCACGAGAATCGAACTGCGCTTGCCCTTGGCGGCGGCGGTGCGGAGCGATTGGCAGATTTCGAGCAGCGAGTACGGGACTTCGGGAATGAGGATCGCCTCGGCTCCGCCGCTGAGGCCGGCCTCGAGCGCGATGAATCCGTTCCGTCGGCCCATCACTTCAATCACGAAGACGCGTTCGTGACTGTACGCGGTGTCCCGGACCTTGTCGATGGCGTCCACCGCCGAATTGACCGCGGTATCAAATCCGATGGAAAAGTCGGTCCCCGCGATGTCGTTATCGATACTTCCCGGCACGCCCATGACGGGAAAACCGAACTCTTCGTGCAGTTTCAGGGCACCGGTCAGCGAGCCATCACCGCCGATGACCACGAGCCCTTCGCACAGGTTCGATTGGAGTCGGGACACCGCTTGCGCGCGCCCTTCGTGGGTCATAAACGTCTTGCTGCGGGCCGTGCGAAGGATGGTGCCGCCGCGATCGATGATGCCGCCGACCGAATTGCTGACCAACGGCCGTGATTCGTCATTGATGATGCCCTCGTACCCGTGATCGAAGCCGATGACATCAACGCCGCGACCGATTGCCACCCGCACGACGGCCCGCAACGCCGCATTCATGCCCGGCGCGTCGCCTCCGCTCGTGATGACCGCGATGCGATTCATTGACGCCCGGGATTGTGACATGCCGTTCGCACGTCAAGATGATCTGAAATGGAAAACGCTGCGCTCGCGCGGGAAGTCGCGGTGACCGTACCACCGATCGCGCCGGATGCGACGTGGCACCGCGCGCTGCTGACCATGCGGCAGTTTGAGGTCGACACGCTGGCGGTGGTGCACGATGGGGCATGGGTCGGCAC
>JANRKI010000063.1:0-2623 GCA_033763535.1 Fimbriimonadaceae bacterium
GGTGCCGGTGATCTCTCCGAACGAGGACGGCACGGTGCCGGAATTGCCGTTCGCGGCGAAGGAGGGCACGCTGATCCACAGCGGCGAGTACGACGGGCTGTCGGTTCCGGCCGCGCAGAAGGTGCTGGGCGAATGGCTGGAGGCGAACGGGATCGGCGAGCGCAAGGTTCAGTACCGGTTGCGCGATTGGCTGATCTCTCGCCAACGGTACTGGGGTTGTCCGATTCCGATCTTGCACACCAAAGAGGGCGAGATGCAGACCGTGCCGACGGCTGCACTGCCGGTGGAGTTGCCCGACGTGGAGCATTACGAACCGAGCGGAGACGGGACTTCTCCGCTTGCGCACATCGAAGAGTTTATGAACGCGACTGACCGCGATGGGCGGTTGGCGCGGCGCGAGAGCGACACGATGGGCGGCTTCGCGTGCAGTAGCTGGTACTTCCTGCGGTTCTGCGATCCTCACAACGAGCGGGCGGCATTTGATCCGAAGCGCGTCAACTATTGGATGCCGGTGGATTGTTACGTCGGCGGGGCCGAGCATGCGGTCATGCACCTGCTGTACGCCCGGTTTTGGACGAAGGTGCTCCATGACGCCGGCTTGGTGGACGTGAAGGAGCCATTCCAGAGGTTGCAGAACCAAGGCCAGGTGCTCGCGCTGACTCCGTACCGCCGAGCGCAGGCGGATGAGCGGCTGGAGGTTGGCGAGGAAGGGGTGCGCATCTCATTTGCCGAGGCGAAAGGGATGGACCCGGACGAGGTGACCTGGCGCTGGGCGCGCATGAGCAAGTCGAAGGGGAACGTGGTGACGCCCGACGAAATGGTGGAGAGCTACGGTGCCGACGCATTGCGGGTCTACCTGCTCTTCGTGGCGCCGTTCTCCACGGATATTGAGTGGAAGAACGAAGGGGTCGAATCGGCGGCACGGTTCCTGTCGCGCGTCTTCAAGCTGATCGAAGGCATCCGGCCCGGGTTTGAACCCGGTTGGCGCGGCGGATTGGCGATTACCGAACTGGACGAAGCGGCACGCGGGATTCGCCGGTTGACCCACCAAACGATCGCGAACTGCACCGCCGACATCGAGCGGTTCAGCTTCAACACGTACATCTCTTGGCTGATGAAGTACCTCAACGGACTGAACGACGCGTTGCCGGTGGACGAATCGACGCCCGTGGACGTTCGGCTGGCCCTGAGCGAGGCGGCCGAAACGTTCGTCAAGCTGCTGTCGCCCGCCGCACCGCACAGCGCGGACGAGCTCTGGGAATCGCTCGGGTTCGAAGGATTTACCTTCGACGCGGCGTGGCCGGTCAGCGATCCGGAGTTGGCGGCGGTCGAAATGTTAACGATCGCGGTGCAGGTGAACGGCAAACTTCGCGACACGTTTTCGGTGGCGCCCGACGCGGTGAAGGAAGAATACGAAAAACGCGCGCTCGGATGCGATAAAGTTCAACCGCACCTGGCGGGCAAATCCGTCCGTAAAGTGATCGTGGTTCCGGGCAAGCTCGTGAACCTCGTCGTCTCGGAGTCATGAGTTCTGCCCCGCCGCCCCGGATTGCGATTCCGCAATGGTTGATTCCGATCCTGATTTTTGCGGGATTGGCGGGGCTGGTCGTCCTTTCGAACCGTCCGGCGCTGACGCCGCTGGGGGTTCCCGTCGTGCGGGATTCGGCGGAGTACAAGCGACGGTCGGACGAAGCGCTGGAACTGTGCCGGGGACCGCTGGAAAAGTTTGGCGACGTGCAAGAGCTTACGGACGATCAGCGCAAGGACGTCGAGCAGGCGTACAAGCTTTACGACGCGATGTTCCGCTACAACCCGGTGGCGGTTGAGCCCCCGTTTCAGGCCGGGCGTTGCGCGTACCTTCTCGGCGACCTGCGGGAGGCCGAGGACCTGATCACGCAAAGTATCTATAACTCGGAACAGGGGCTGAAGCAGAACGCGCAGTCGTCGGACAAGACCACGGTGCGCAACATTCAATTGACCCGGGCCGAAGCGCAGTACAGCCTCGGATTGGTTTACATTCAGGCTGAACTGTACGAAAAGGCGGTCGGCGAGTTTGACGCGGCGATCGAAACGGTTCCGAACAGTCCGGCGTACCTTGCGGGGCGGGCGTCCGCCTTGATCCAGTTGCGGAAACTGCCGGAGGCGATGCGCGACGTCGCGACTGCGTTGGCGCTTGATCCGAAACACACGCGTTCGCTGCAGCTGGCCAAGTTGATTGACGCCGAGCTGAAAGCGGGCGGCAGTTCGGCGGGCGGCAGTTCGGCGGGCGGTGGCTCGTCGGGTGGAGGTAACGCGCCATGACCCCCGAAGAGATTCAGACGCAGTTGAAGCAGCTCGAGCGGAAACTGCTTGCGAGCAACGATCCGGACGTTTCGGCGGCGATCGAACAGTCGATTGCCGCCCTGCGGAAGTTGCTCCCGGTGTCCGAACCGCCATTGGTTCCGGAAGAAGCCGATGATTGGGTGGCGCCCACGCCCGCGCAAGTCGATCAGGCCGAGCAGCTGATTCGGCGGGCGCGGCTGGAACAGACCCGAGGGCATAGCCAAGCCGCGCGGCAACTGCTGGACGAAGCGCAGGCGGTCGCACCGGGCAGTCCGGTGGTGTTGGAAGCGATCGCCGACGC
>JANRKI010000064.1:0-10181 GCA_033763535.1 Fimbriimonadaceae bacterium
CCGAATAGATGTGTCGAGTGCCTACCTTACCATCGGCAATACGGGTAACGCGTGCCAGCCCATTCGCCTCGTATTCGAACTTGAGAATCGTCCGGTCCGATAACTCTAAATCATCCGCACCGTAACTCCACTTTTGCCCCGGCGCGGCCTTCGCTTCGAATCCCGTCGCAAGCGGCCAATTGGGCTTCGGAACAATCTCAAACCGCTCGTCCTTCGGCAACGCCCAGTCCCGATCTTTATCGAAGGTCACAAAACGTTCACCGTTCGGCCGTACAATCACCTCATACTCGAAGTCGGGGTGGACGACGAAAATAGACTCTTTCTCAATGGCCGAACTTGGCTCCACGAACCGGCGTAGCCATCGAAAGGCACCGGCCGTATAGGTAAGTTCATACTGAGCAAGATATTTCTTACCGGATTGCTCATGCCGTTGGATGTAAGAGATCCGCCCTTGTCGAAAAGTTTCTTCGTGCGTACCGCCGATCGATAGCCGCGTCTGCGCGATCGACGGCAACACGAAGGCCAGTCCCGCAACAACGCTAGCAACGCGAAATGAAAGCCTCATTGTACGTACCGTCCGGCGTAAGCGGGCCGGGTGGCTGTTCAATCGTTCCGGTACAGTTCGGCCCCCTCCACACAAGCTGGCGAGACATCATGGTCTTGGTTTGAGCCGTACAAAGTCGACATCCGTACGTCGGCACCAGTCCACCACAATCTTTCCATGCCCCCGGAATGTATACCTTTTGCAGCGAACCACCTTGTTTCGGCGTGCAAATTGGATCTTTCCGGCGATCCTCCGGCTGGTAACTCCAGCAGTCCGCGATGGCGATCGTTGCCAATCCGACGACGATCGGCAGAATGAAGGTGCCGGGCTTCATAGGCACTCCACTTCAATCCCGTTCGGGGAAGTTGCCTGAACGCTAAGTGGGACGCTCGCCAGCGTAGCCAGCAACGCGAGAACAAGACATTGGATCAGTTGAGACTTCGTCATGAGCGTACTCATGATTTCAATATAACAGGTAAAAAAAAATGCAAGCGATGCGCCCCCTAAGCCCAAGAATTTCTTTGGGCCTCGACGTACTTTTTGTGGCGGGCATCGTGTACGCGCTAGGAACAAACGCGCTCCAGGAGATTGCGCGCGTGACCGATCGGCCACTTCCCTGTGCATCGTTCGTGTGTGCGGCGTTGGAGCGAGATCCCCTGAATTCTCATCCGACGGTAAAGGTCGCGACCCTCGGTGCGCTCGCTTCGACGTTCCTGCTCATTCTGTGGATTCTCCGAGACCGCATTCCGAGGACTGAACCCGCGCTTCGCGGATTGACCTACCTTTGCTTTGCCGTAAGTGCCGCCCTCAGCATTTGGACCCGTGTTCGGTACGGGGGGTTCTGCCCGTGGTGCCTGTCATCCGCCATCGCGTTAGGTATCTCGGCCGCTTGCTTGGCGTACCAACCGAGCAACAATAAAGCGAATCAACCGCTCACGTTCTTGACTGGCGGGAGCGTTGCCGCTTCCCTATTCTTCGCGATGTATCGCGCACAGTACGTAACCTCGCGCGCCGCGATCCCGGGGCTTTCTCCCTCCGAAGCGGCTCCAGTTTGGAGCACGGTGGGCTCGCCATTGGCCGACTCCGTGCTGCTCGTCCGGTTCAGTTGTCCTTCGTGTCGCCAAGCAATCAAACGCTTGTTGCTCGCCAAGCGTCCATTCGCCCTGAGGCTCGCGCCAGACCGTGACTCGTACCACGATGCGGCCGCCTTACTCTTCTACCGGACCGATTCGCTCGATATTCGGCGTGAACTACTGATGCAAATGGTTCAAGACGACTCATATACCACCGACGCTCTCCAGAATATCGAGAAGAAAGTGGCGGTCATGCTCTCACCCGTCGACAGGATCGAGGACAAACGTCGCGCCGACCGCTTGCTGTTTCAACGCTTGCATCCCTACGCCTTGCCGACGCAGCTGGAGATTCGGAACGGACAGGTGCATTGGGCACCGCAATACAGTGTCTTGTGACGCAAAAAAGGTCCCGCGCGAAACCGCCCGGGACCTCCCTCGCCAACGCGCCTTACTTGAACGACGCCTTGAAGTCCGAAATCGCCTTCTTCAAGGTCGCTTCCGTATCCTTGCTCAGCACCTTCGTCGTGCGAATCGTCTCGACGACCTCCGGGTACTTGTCGTGCACAAAGGCAAGGAGGCCGTCCGAGAACGCCTTCACCTGCTCGTTCGAGAGGTCGTCAAGCACGCCCATGCCGCCCGCGTAGATCTGGACGATCTGATCCACCACGTTCATCGGCGAAGCCAAGTCCTGCTTCAGCAGCTCGGTGAGCCGTTGGCCACGGATCAATTGGTTTTGCGTCGCCTTGTCCAGGTCGCTCGCAAACTGCGCGAATGCCGCCACGTCGCGGTACTGAGCCATCTCGAGCTTCAGCTTCCCGGCCACGGACTTCATCGCCTTGATCTGAGCGTTCCCACCGACCCGGCTGACCGAGATCCCGACGTTGACCGCCGGTCGAATCCCCGCGAAGAACAGGTCCGGCTCTAGGTAAATCTGGCCGTCCGTAATCGAGATGACGTTCGTCGGAATGTACGCCGACACGTCACCCTGTTGCGTTTCGATGATCGGCAACGCCGTCAGCGAGCCGCCGCCACGCTCCGCCGACATCTTCGCGGCGCGCTCCAAAAGGCGGCTGTGCAGGTAAAACACGTCGCCCGGATAGGCTTCTCGTCCCGGCGGACGTCGCAGCAGCAGCGACAACGCGCGGTACGCCTGGGCGTGCTTCGAAAGGTCATCGTAAATAACCAGCGCGTGCATGCCGTTATCGCGGAAGTATTCGCCAATTGCCGCCCCCGCAAACGGAGCGAGGTACTGCATCGCGTTCGAGTCGGAAGCGGTGGCCACCACCACCGTCGTGTACTCCATCGCGCCGAACTCGGTCAGCGTTTGGACTACCCGTGCCACGTTCGCCATCTTCTGGCCGCACGCCACGTAAATGCAGTACACCGGCGAACCGCCCGGCTCGTGGGTCTGCTTCTGGTTCAAAATCGTGTCAATACAGATCGACGTCTTCCCGGTTTGGCGGTCCCCAATCACGAGCTCCCGCTGGCCGCGCCCGATCGGAATCATCGCGTCGATCGCCTTGATCCCGGTCTGCAACGGCTCGGTCACCGGCTGACGCTCGATAACGCCCGGGGCCAGCGTGTCGATCAGTTGGAACGAGTCGCTCACGATGTCGCCGCCATTATCCAGCGGCTGGCCCAGCGAGTTGACCACGCGACCCAGCAGGCCCTTGCCCACCGGAATCTCGATAATCCGCGACGTTTGCCGAACCTCGTCGCCTTCCTTGATCAGCTTGTCGTCGCCGATCAACACCGCGCCGATCGAATCCTCTTCAAGGTTCAACGCCAAGCCCATGATGCCGCCCGGAAACTCGAGCAACTCACCCATACGGCAGCCGGGCAGACCGTACACGCGGGCAATACCGTCGCCCACTTGAATCACGCGGCCGACCTGCTCCGTGTCGACTTTCTTGTCGAACCGCTCAAGCTCGGCGCGGAGGATATCGGTAATCTCTTCGGGTCTAATACTGGCCATTGAGGTTTCTCGTTTAGTTCTGCTTCAAAACTTCGTATCGTAGGCGCTCGCGCAAGCGTCGAAGCGTGCCGCGCGCCGTACCATCCAAAACGTAATTGTCGAAGGCGACTTTAACGCCGCCCAGTACGGTGGCATCCACCGTAAACTGCGCTTCCACGCTGCGGCCCAACTGTCCGGCCACGCGCGCCACCACCGCATCCTTCTGCTCCGGCGTCAGCGGAGTCGCCGACGTCACCGTCGCGTAGGTCACGCCTTCGCTCGTGCGTCTCAACGCCGAAAACTCGCGGTACAGCCCGGCGATTTCCGGCTCGCGGTGCTTCTCCAGCATCACCCGCAGCACCTGCATCGTCAACGCCGTCACGCGGTCACCGAACAGCTTGCCCAGCAGTTCCAGCTTCTCTTCCGCGCTCACCACCGGGGCCATCAGGACGCTGCGAAATTTGGCGTCGCCATCCAGCACCGCCTGCACGCCTTGCAAATCGTCCTCTACCGCGCGAACCACGTTCGCCCGGCGCGCGGCATCAAACAGAGCCGTCGCGTACCGACGAGAAACGCGTGCGTCAAACATGCTTACTTCACAACCTCGACGGTGTTCACGAACTCTTCCACCAACCGGCGGTTGCGCTCGTCGTTCATGTTCTCGCCGATCACCTTTTCGGCGGCGGCCAACGCCATGTCCACCACGTGGGTTCGCAGCTCTTGCACCACCTTGGCTTTCTCCGATTCAATCTCCGCCTGCGCTCGCGATACCAGCGCATCGGCGCGTTGCGTCGCCTCCGTGGTCAAGGCCGCACGAAGGTCTTGCGCTTTCTTGATCTCGCTCTGAATCTGCTCGCGCGCCGCCAGCTCGCTCGCCGCCAGCCGACGCTCGTAATCGCCGCGCATCGTTTCCATCTCCGACCGCAGGCTTTCCGCCTCGGCAAACGTGCGCTCCAGCGACTCGTTCCGCTCGTTGATCGCCTCGTGCAACGGCTTAATAAAAAACAGGTTGATGACCGGGAACAGCATCAAGAACACCCCGATCGCGGCCACCGTGACCCCCGGATTCAGCGGAATCCCCTTGGCTTCCAGGTCTTTGATGACGGCCGACTCTTGGGTCAACCCCGACAGGTACACCCCACCGACCATCAGCACGATGCCGATGACAATGCCGGGAATCGGCGATCCAGATGACTTTTGTTCTTGACTCATGAGTGCATAAAGGGTCGCGCCCGGCCTGCTTCCAGACCGGGCCAAACGACTATCCCGAGAATTACTCGGCGGTAGCGGCCGCGCCTTCGATCTTCTTCACTTCGATCGTTTCCTTGAACGCCGAAGGAGCCGCGAAGACGGTAAGCAGGAAGACGAGTTCAACGAACGCAAGCGCGATGAGCATCGCCGTTTGCAACTTGCCAATCGCTTCCGGCTGGCGAGCCATTCCGTTGAGGGCGCTGTATCCGATGAGGCCGAGGCCGATGGCGACGCCGAGCGCCGCAAGTCCGAGTCCGAGTCCGAGCATGTTCTTGGTGTTTCCTTGTGTTTGGGTGAGTTTGAGGTGCCGAGAAAAATCGAGTTAGTGGGCCGCCGCGTGGTCGTCCTCGTGGTGCGTCACCAGGCTCAGGTACACGCACGTCAGCAACGAGAAGACCAGGGCCTGCACCACGCAGGTCAGAAGCTTGATCGGGAGCAAAAACTCGCCGAACGGAATGTAGATCGACATCCCGAGCTGATTCATCGCCTCCACCGCCTTGTGCCCGCCGTTAATGTTCCCGAACAGGCGCAGACTGAGCGACACGTTCTTCATCACTTCCGAGATGATTTCAATGATGAAGATCATCGCCGTGATCGGCAACAGCACGAAGCCGAGCTTCGGTCCCGCGAAGTGCGACAGGTGCCCGCCAAGTCCGTTCGCGCGGATGCCTTCCCACTGAACGTAGCCCACCGCCACCAGCGCCATCCCGAGGTTAAAGCTGAGGTCCGCCGTGGGCGAGTGCGGGAAGAAGAGCGCGACGACGTTCGAAACGAAGATGACCATCCAGAAGGTCATGATCATCGGGATGTACTTGCGTCCGTGCGGACCGATGATGCCGACGCACATATTTTCGATGAACAGGAACAGCTGCTCAAAATACGACGTCATTCGATTCTTAAAGACGCGTTGATTGAGACCACCCTTGGCCACCGACATGAGACCGAAGAGGATCGCGACCACGAGGAGAATGTAGATCAGCGAACCGGCCGTCGAAACGGAAACGTGATGACCACCTTCGTGACCACCCTCATGCCCCGCTTCTTCCACCGCCGCCATCAGTAGGCTGAAATCCCCCATGTCCTCGCGTCCTATGCGTCCCGATCCGAACCCTGATCCACGGTGACCAGTCCCAGTCCGACGGTGGCGGAGTATACCAAACCGATCCCGACCAAATACCCATTCACGGCGGGTCCTCCGGCCCGTTGCGCCGCCGCAAACCCCGCCGCCAACAACGGCAACTTGGCCGCCGCTAAGATTCCAAACATCATCACCCGGGCCCGCACCTGATCCTCGGTCCCCGGCACCCGCCCCAGCCAGCCGATCGCGTGGTAAGTCCCCCACGTCCCCAGCCCGCCGATCATCGTCCCAAACGCCGCGAATCCCGCCCCGGCCGCCCCGAGCCGAAACGCGCATCCGGCGAGCACCGCCCCCGCCGCGACCACCACCAACGCCGCGTAAGCCCGCATACCGATCATCACGCCTACCGATCGTCCCGCCTATCGATCATCTCGCCTATCGATCATCTCGCTGTGTCTGAATGGCGATCCACAAGATCGCCAAAATCGCGCCACCCAGGCAAAGTACGCCCTTCCATACGTTCATCCGCAACCAAGTATCAAGGCCGTAACCCGCCGCCGCTCCGGCCAAAGGCAAGCCGAGCAATACGTACGCCAATTGCAAACCCACGCCCAATCCGCGCGCACTCGACTGCTCCGACCGTTGAGCCGCCGCCTCATCCTGCTTCGCCGCCGCCCGCGCCCCGCGAATCCGCTCCGCCTTCTCCTCCAGCGCCGAAAGCTTCGCCTGAAAATCCGCGTCATCCAGCCGCTCTGCCCGAACTTCCGGAATCTCGATCGCCTCCGGTTCCGCCGCCACGGCCTCCACCCCCAGCCCCGCCCGGGCCCGTGCCGCCGCGATCCGCGCCCGAATCTCGTCCTCGCTCGGCAATTCCGGCAAACGTTCGTCTGACGCCATCGTCCCTTCGTTGTACCGCCCGCCCGAACCCCGAAGACCTGAACCCCGGTGTCGCCGCGTCGGTATCCTTCCGACTCCTAACCCCCATGAGCACGCCGTCGCTGGATATGGATGTCCAGTTCCTCAAAGGCATCGGACCCAAACTGGCCGCCCCCCTTCGCAAGGCCGGACTGCTCACCGTGCGCGATGTGCTCTGGCGATTCCCGCGCCGCTACGAAGATCGGCGAAACCTCCCGCCCATCGCCGCCGCCCGCATCGGCGAGTCCGTCACCATCCGCGGCAAAGTCACCCATGTCGAATCGCGACCCATCCGCGGCGGCCGCGTCATCATCACCGCCTTCGTACGCGACAAATCCGGCGAAATCCGGCTCACCTTCTTCAACCAACCCTGGGTCCAACGCTCCCTCGAAAACGCGGCCGAAGTCATCGCGTTCGGCGTCGTGCGTCCTGGCGACCGCAGCTTCGAACTCAGCAGCCCCGAGTGGGAACCGATCGACGAACACACCGATCCCGAAGAGTTCGCGAAGATCAAGCCCGTCTACCCCCTAACCGAGGGCCTCAGCCAACGCGCCATGCGAAAGGCCGGCCTCGCCGCCCTCGCCTTCGCCGATCTCGAAGTCGAAACGCTCCCCACCGCCTTCCGGCAACGCTACGACCTCCCCGACCTCACCGTCGCCCTGCGCGAGATGCACGACCCCACCGACGAGCACCGGCTGGCCCACGCGCGCAACCGACTCGTCTTCGAAGAGTTCCTCCGCCGCCAAATCGCCATGGCCATGCGTCGCGCCGAAGTCCAACTCGAGACCGGCATCGCCTTCCCCATCGACGCCTTGCGCGCCGGAACCTCCCTCAATCCCGCCCCGACCACCGTCGGACTCTTCGAGACCGAAGCCCTCGCCCCGACCCCGTTGGACGAGCAGATCCGAGCGATGCTCCCGTTCGAACTGACCGGCGCCCAACGCCGCGTCATCGACGAAATCTTTGTGGACATGGCCCGGCCCACGCCCATGAACCGCCTTGTCCAGGGCGATGTCGGTTCGGGCAAAACGGCGGTCGCCGCCGCCGCCATCCTCGCCTGTGTTCGCTCTGGATACCAGGCCGCCCTCATGGCCCCCACCGAGATCCTGGCCGAGCAGCACACCGTCAACCTCACGCGCCTCTTTCAACCGCTGGGTATCCACGTCGAACTCGTGGTGGGCAAGCTTTCCGCCGCCCAACGGCGTGCCGCCCACGCCCGCGCCGCCTCTGCCGAGGCCAACGTACTGGTCGGCACCCACGCCCTCATTCAAGAGGGCGTCACCGTCCGACGGCTCGGTCTCGCGGTCATTGATGAGCAACACCGGTTCGGCGTGCTTCAGCGCAAGGCGTTGCGCGACAAGGCCGACATCAGCCCCGATGTGCTGGTGATGACCGCCACCCCCATCCCGCGGACCCTCACCATGACCCACTACGGCGACCTCGATATCAGCGTCATCGACGAGTTACCGCCCGGACGCAAACCTATCAAGACCCACTGGAAGCGCACGTCCAGCCGAGAGTCCGTCTACGCGATTGTCCGCGGCATTGTGGAAGCCGGGCAGCAGGCTTACTTCGTTTGCCCCGCCGTCGGCGAATCCGAAAAGCTGCTTGCCCAGGCCGCCGAAGATCTCCATTACCGCCTTTCCCAAGACGTCTATCCCGACCTGAGCGTCGCCTTGCTGCACGGCCAAATGAAGCCGCGCGACAAAGAAGCCGTCATGGACGCCTTTCGGCGGGGCGAACACCACATCCTCGTCAGCACCACCGTCATCGAAGTCGGCGTCGATGTCCCGAACGCCTCCGTCATGGTCATCGAAGACGCCAACCGATTCGGCCTCGCCCAGCTCCACCAGTTGCGCGGACGCGTCGGCCGCGGCAGCGCCCAAAGCTTCTGCATCCTCATCGCCGACACCACCACCGAGGACGCCCAGGCTCGCATGGAAGTCATGGTCGCCACCCAGGACGGATTCCGAATCGCCGAGGAAGACCTTCGACTCCGCGGACCCGGCGTGGTCGCGGGCACCCAGCAGAGCGGCCACGACGACTACCTGGTCGCCGACGTCATCCGTGACGCCGACCTTCTCATCGTCGCCCGCGACGCCGCCCGCGACGTCGTAGCCCGCGACCCGGCACTCGAAGCCCCCGAATGGCAGCTGTTCCGGCAACGCATGCGCACTGCAACCGAGACGCTCACCATCGCGTCCGTATCGTGATGCTTCCGGATATCACCCCGACCGAACTGGCGGCGGCCCTGCAACACCCCGACCACGGCCTGACGTTGCTCGACGTGCGCGAACCCGCCGAACTCGAAATCTGCGTCTTGCCGAACGTCGTCGCCATCCCGAAGGATCAGGTCCCGGACCGCCTCGCCGAACTCCGCCCCGACGCGCATTACGTGGTGATCTGCCGCAGCGGCAAGCGCAGCGGCGACGTCGCCCAACTCCTGAGTCAACACGGATACCCCCGCGTCCAAAACCTCGCCGGCGGCATGCTCCGCTGGTCCGACGACGTCGACCCGACCGTCACCAAGTACTAAGCGCGTCTCCGTCGAAAGCCCCGGTTTCCGTGCCTCAACCGCCATTTTTGTGGAATCTTCACAAAATTCGGCGTTGAATGGTAAAGTGCACACCACTCTGGGGCCATCATGCTGATTGAATTCCGCGTCAAAAACTTCCGATCCATCAAGACGGAACAGGTCCTGAGCATGGTCGCCAGCCGGGACAACTCGCTCCCGTCCAACGTCATCGACACCGGGCTCCGGATGGGCGGCGCACCGCTCCGCCTGCTCCGCTCGGTGGTGATCTACGGCGCCAATGCAAGCGGAAAATCCAACCTCATCAAAGCCCTGAATGCGTTCCGCCTCGTCGTACTGAATTCCGCGACCAAGTTGAACGACGGGGAATTGATACCGCTAGTTGTGCCGTACTTGCTTAATCTTGAGTCGGCACAACAACCATCCACATTTGAGGTGGTGGTCCTGGTTGCCGACCAGATTTACCGATACGGTTGCTCGGTGGGTGGTGCGGCGGTATCGCGAGAGTATCTGTTTATCCGTAAGTCCATTCCCGGTTCTCGAGAAACGCTGGTATTTGAACGCAACGAACCGAACGCGGCTACTACGGTTTTTGGAGCAAGCTTTAACGGCGACAAGAACCTGATTCAGCAACACACGCGCGATAACTGCCTGATCCTTTCCCGGATGGCTCAGGATAATATGAAGCAAGCCCAGCCCCTTTTCCGCTGGTTCCGCACCCAACTAGGCGCGATTGACATGGCCGAACAGTCCGGTCGCTACATTTCCGAAGGCCTCTACCGAACCGCAAAGAAAGATATTGATCTCGAGTCTATGGCCGGCCTCGTTTCTGT
>JANRKI010000065.1:0-25333 GCA_033763535.1 Fimbriimonadaceae bacterium
ACCTCCGCTAGCCCGGCGACCCAGGCGCGGACCTGCTCACGAGTTGCGGGTGCCGGAATGCGCGGCGATTCGTCCATACCCCGTTTTACCCAGTTCATCGTTCGCCGGGACTATCTCGCGAGGAAGCGCGTCTTGTATGGCCTGACTTACGTCGCAAGAAAAATTTTAGTGCGCACACCACTACGCAACAATCGTGTAGGGGTAGCCGAAGCTACCCCGCTTTTGCGGCTTACGCCGGCATCAGAACGGTGTCGATCACGTGGATAACGCCGTTCGAAGCTTCGACATCCGGCGTAATCACGGTGGCGTCGTTGATCTTCACGCCGTCCGTGGCGTTGATCGTCACGTCCGAGCCTTGGACCGTGGTCGCGGACGTCAGGGTCACGACGTCTGCGGCCATCACCTTTCCGGCCACCACGTGGTACGTCAGGATCGCGGTGAGCTTTTCTTTATCGGCGAGAACGGCTTCAAGCGTCTCGGCCGGAATCTTCGCGAAGGCGTCGTCGGTCGGCGCAAACACGGTGAACGGGCCTTCGCCCGACAAGGTTTCGATGAGTTCGGCGGCGGTCAGGGCGGTGGCGAGCGTCTTGAAGGAGCCGGCTTCAACGGCCGTTTCGATGAGGTTTTTCATGGGGTCACTGCGGGTCTCTGAACCCGCACCGGTGACTACGTGCTTTCCTTTCACTTCATTCTGAAATGTTATGAAACCTTAACATTTCGGCGAGGAAACTGGCATGGGGCCGAGTAGGAAAAAACAGCCCGGAAAATTGATCAAAATCCGTCCTCTGTCGTTGAAAACGCAAATTTTGGTCCTGGTCAGTGGCGGAACACCAGTGGTTCTTATCAAGAAACGACCGCGTCCTGTAACTTGCGTTGCGTCAATCACCGATAGTATCCGTCTCCAACTTCTGAAGTTCACAGAGAAGATTACTGCGAATCTTGTCGAAAACACGTGGTAGCAAAGGAACTACATCCATGAACCCAAAGTTGTCAGGAAGCTGGACAAAATGGTATTGCGAGATAAATTCAATGATCTCTCGGCGATCTGAGGAGCTAAGGTCAATGAAAGGGTCTCGGTTTTGAAAGTCGTGTGCAAGTGATAGATGGATAAACGCACAACCGAGTTTATAGACGCGCTTGGTCCAGCCATGAAACTGGTTCGCCAGGTTGACCATTCGGGCGTCAGTTATTCGGCCACCGCGGTCTCGGAGGAGCTCGCCAGGTTCCTGAAACATTTCGGCCAATCTCTGTCTCTCTTCAGCATCGCAATCCACAAGCCATATGGCCCGAACCATTGAATCAAGTTCTTGCCGCAAGATCCCAACTTGGTGGCCCGGAAGGCCAGAGAGCTGGTTCATTGCCTGCTCATTCGCCGACGAACGCTCTCTCACGATCCGACAAAATTCCTGAGGAGCCGCTGTGCTCACATAGCAGATTATGGATGAAGCTCAGGATTTGCTTAAACCTGGGAGTTCGAATCCCGACCCACACTAGAGAAAATCACCCGGCCATACCGTAGGCCAAGATGCCTGGTACTCCGGACGGTCCCGATTCGCGCTGCTCATACGGCTTCGCCTCGGGACTTCGGCCTCGCGGCCTCAAGATGTTCAACCTGACGCTATGCCAAAACAAACGAGACACCCGAAGGTGCCTCATTTGCCTGGTACTCCGCACGGGACGATTTGCGAACCCAGGCGTTCTCACATTGAATGAGACGACCTGCCTGGAGCAACGCTCGCCGAAGTCCCCTCGCGCGCCGAAGAACTGCATCTCAGAGCAACATCGTGATCTCGGGCTATCCTCTACCCGGAGCGGAGCCCGGTGGGAAGATGATCGGCAAGTAGGGTTCTAGCCGGGCAACTAGGTCACCCGTCTTGATGGCCTTACTATTGGAACTAGGAATCTCGTACGGGGACAAATCCCTGGCGTTTCCCGAAGCTACATTCTGTATCCAGCCGCCCGAGCCGTCAGGTCGCTTCCATTCTGCACGTAGTACAGGCCGCGAACCTGCTGGTTGGGAAATGACATATTCAACCCGCAGAGTCGTTCCATCGCCAAAAGAGTCTTGCTCAAGGACCACGCCATCTCGTACCGCCCGTTCTGAAGACTTTGAGGTGTCAACCCGCTTGGCGTGAGAGACGCGGGAGTTCAGCCGTAAACGATTCCGGAGCCAGCAGAAGCTCCTTCGTTCCGGGGAACCAAACGCGAACTTGATTGCCCAACGTTTCGATTAGGACTGCTTCCCCATCGTGTTCGTACCGCGCCACCTGACGCTTGCCGTCCAAGAGAACACAGCGGCGATAGGTTGCGTGGAGTTCTCCATTTGGCCGCGTCAGCATCATCCAGTCTTCACGGAAGGTCGGCTGGGGTTCGGGGCGGAGATGCCCAACCTTATTCACCTGTCCGACCACCAAGAGCACAAGCCCTAATGCGATTGGGTTCATGAATCTGTGATGTCTAAGGCTGAGGGCCGATACGGCTAATCAAGGCGTCGGTAACACTTGGCTAACCAAAGTGGACGCGCGGAGAGCTCACATTGTGGGGATCGGACTCCAAGCGACGGTTCCGCACTGCTGTCGCGGAGGTTGAACCTCAAAATGCCTGGTACTCCGGACGGGATTCGAACCCGCGATCTTCGCCGTGAAAGGGCGACGTCCTAACCGCTAGACGACCGGAGCGTGACAGCAGAAAAGTATGGCAGGAACCGGCAAAAAATGCAAGCCCTGCCTCCCGACGGCTTAGTTCTCGCCGCCCGACGGCAGGTTCGGAGCCGGATCGGCCACTGGAGTCGGGGCCGGAGCCGCGACCGGGGCCTCCGTCGGAGCGGATTTCGCCTTCGCGACCGGCTTGGCCTTCGGCTTCGGCGTACCGCTCAGCGAATTGCTCACGCGGCGCGCCCCCACAAATCGGTTGTTGTAGTAACCCGAGCCCAGCGAATCGACCCGCACGCCCTTCTTCGAGCTCGCGTGAATAAACTTGCCGTTGCCGACGTAAATGCCGACGTGCCCCACGCGGCGACCGCGCACGGTGCGGAAGAACACCAGGTCGCCCGGCTTCATGCTCGAGCGGTCCACCTTCTGCCCCACGTTCGCCTGCTGACCGCTGGTCCGCGGAAGCTTCACGCCCACGCTTCGGTACACCTGAGAGGTAAAGCCGCTGCAGTCCGTCGCCGATCGCGACATCGCGCCGTAGCGGTAGCGGGTGCCCTTCCACGTCTCGGCGCGGCTGACCACCGGATTCCCGCTCGCGTCCACGTCTCGCGTGTAGCTCGCGACGCGCGGCGTCACGGACGGCCGCGTTTTGCGGGCCACCGGCTTCGGCCGAGTCGTCACGGTGCGCTTCGCCGGCTTCTTCATCACGACCTTCGTCGCGGTTACCGGTCGCGCACTGGCCGAACGGCGTGCGCTCGTACGTTGCACGGTCGCTTTGACCGCAACCCGCGTCACCGGCTTGCTCACCGACTTCGGCTTCGGCTTCGCCGCCACGCGGGCCGGTGCCGAGACCGGAGCGAGGAAATCTGCCCGAATCCATCCGACGGTCCCGCCGGGAAACTGCATCTTCGCCCAGCCGTTACCCTGGGTCAAAACGGTGCCCCGGGCACCCGCTCCGACGAGGCTCAACTTTCGGGCACCCAAGCCGGGGGCACTTCGGACCGAAACGCGGTCGCCCGCCACGCGCGCGTACCGGCTACGGATCGTCGCCACGTTCGACTTCTTGACCGCCACTCGCGCCGGAGTCGGCTTCTTCGTCGGGGCTTTCGCCACCACCCGACTCGCCGCAATCGGACCCGCCGCTACTCGACTCGCGGTAACCGGGCGACCCGGAATCGCGAGGGTGTGACCGGGGCGAAGGTCGCGCCAACTCACCTGCATGTTCGCCAGCCGAAGTTGCTTCGGCGTCGTGCCGAGCTTCTTCGCGATGACCCAATCGTTGTCGCCGGCCACCACAGTGTAACGTCGGGTTGCGACCGGTTTGCGCGGAATCGGCCGGACGGCGGTCGCAGAGGCGACGCGGACGGTCGGCTTGGCCACCGCCGCCGTGGCGCGCGAGGGCACTCGCACGCGCTGGCCTAGCTGCAGCCGTCGCCAATCTACGCCGAGGTTCATCGCGCGCAGTTGGTGGCTGGTCACGCCGAACCGCTTGGCAAGGGTGGTGTCGTTATCGCCCGCGCGGATGGCGTACTGGCCCGGCGCAAGCGGAGAAATCGTGGGACGGGCCGCCGAAGGAATGACCAAGCGTTGCCCGAGTTTCAGCTTGTGAGAGTTGGAGAGCGAATTTGCCCGAACTAAGTCCGCGGTCCGAAGGTCAAATTTCTCGGCGATACCGCTGATCGTGTCGCCACTTTGCACGCTGTACGTGCGGGTCTGGGCCGAAGCCATGGATGCCAGTGCTAGTGCTAGACCGGAAATGATGAGTTCTCTACGCAATATGCTCCTCCTCCCGCGCTCGAAAGCGCTCAGCGCACATCCCTCAGGAATGCGCATCGCTTGCCTCCCTCCGCACTGAGGAAGACCCTGGCTACCGCCAAGTGGACAAGTTACCCGCTGTCACCAGAGCGACGCCACCAAACAAGTCCAGAGAAAAGACGCAACCAGGCTACGGGAACGGCGTCCAACGAACCTGAAACAAGTATTTTTACTAGTTTTTCACCCGGTACAATCGGCACGTGCTCAGCGTGATCATCGTGAACTGGAACACTCGCGACCTGTTGGACGCGTGTCTCCGGTCGATCCGCCAATACCCGCCCCGCACCAATTACGAGGTCATCGTGGTGGATAACGCGAGTCACGACGGCAGCGCCGACATGGTCCGCGAGCGTCATCCGTGGGTCTATCTGCTCGCCGAAACACGAAACCACGGGTACGCGGCGGGCAATAACCTCGGATTCGCCGTCGCCCGCGGCGATACCCTCCTCACCCTGAATCCCGACACCGAATTTGAGGACGACTCGCTCAACCTCGCGCTCGACATCTTCATGCGAGAAACGGATTACAGTGCGATGGGCATTCGCCAGGTCGGCATCGACGGCGAAACCCAGCGGTCCGTGCGCGGGTTTCCAAACCTGCTCGCGATCGCCGCCGCGGTCCTCAGCCTCGATCGCTGGATTCCCTCGCTCGACACCTACCTATTGCGGCGGTTCGACTACACCCAATCGCAATCTTGCCCGCAGCCCATGGCGACCTTCACCCTGTTCCGCCGGTCGGCACTGGCCGAGATCGGGGACCCGCGCGCGCCGTTCGACGCGGACTTCCCCATCTTCTTTAACGATGCCGACTTGCTTTACCGACTCGACCAAGCCGGGCATCGCTGCTGGTATGCGGCAGAGCCGTGGGTCCGGCATCACGGCGGCGCCGGCACCCGCCAGGTGCGGCGATCGATGATCTGGGAATCCCACCATTCCCTCATCCGATTCTGGAGAAAGCATCCAGGAACGTGCCCGCATCCGCTTGCGTTATACGGAGCGATTCCGGCCGTGTGGTTCGCCGCGCTAATCCGGGCGAGGGGCTACCATGCCGGATTTCGCGTTTAGCATCACGATCTGCAGCTGGAACACGCTGGAAGACACCCGCGCGTGCCTCGCCAGTCTGCACGCCGCCCGGCACGAGGCCGACTTCGAAGTCATCGTGATCGATAACAATTCCGAGGACGGCTCGGCGGACATGGTGGCAGATGAGTTCCCGTGGGTCGTGCTTCACCGCATGTCCCGTAATCTCGGGTTCACCGGCGGCCACAACTTTGCCCTCGAGCAACGCCGCGGGCAAGACGCATTCTTACTCAATAGCGATACCGTCGTCCATCCCGGCGCGCTCGCACGTTTGGTGGAATTCGCCCACGCGAATCCCGATTGCGGCATTCTCGGCCCGAAGCTGCTGAATCCCGACGGCTCGCTCCAGCCCAGTTGTCGCCGATTTCCGAATCCCATCGCGGCCCTCTTTCGCAACACGCCGTTGGGCCGATTGTTCCCCAATAATCCGTTCACCCGCACGTATCTCATGGAGGACTTTGACCACCGCGAGGCGCGCGACGTGGACTGGATCTCCGGCGCCGCGATGTACGTGCGCGGTGAACTCATCGAGCGGATCGGCGCGTTCGATCCCGCGTACTTTATGTATTGCGAAGACGTGGATTGGTGCTGGCGGGCATGGAAGGCCGGATTCCGCGTCGCCTACGTGCCCGATTCGGTGATCACGCACGCCATCGGTCATTCCACCGATAAGGCACCGAACCGGATGATCGGTCGCTTCCACCGTTCAATGCTTTACTTCTACCGAAAGAACATGATTCCGGAGTTGCCGCTCTTGGCGCGCCCGTTTGCGTTGGCGTTCGCGGTGGTGGGCATCGGCCTCCGCGCCGGATTCTTTATCAGCCGCAACAAAGTGCAAAATCTCCGGCGGAAGTGGGCACGTTGAAGTCATCCGTCTCGGCGAGCGTTCCGGTTGCGTTGTTGGCCCTCGCCTCCGCCCTGTGCTTGCTGCTCGGCGGACAAGTTGCCACCGATAGTCACGCGATCTTGCCGGGGACTTCCCCGCTCGTGCTCGCCCTGACCGGTCCCGACGCGCCGGTCACCTTCATGGCGATCGTCATGACCTTGCTGGCCGGCGGAGCGCTGTGGCACATCACCACCCATCGCGTGCTGGTCAGCCCCCGCATTCAGCTCGGCATCACGGTCCTCACGTTCTTCGGCATCGTGCTCGTGTCGGTAGGAATCTCCAGTTTTCGCGGGGCCGCCATGGTGAGCGCCGTGCACTGGCTGGCGGCGGCAGTCGCGTTCTTCGGAACGATCGCGGTCGCCGGTCGCGGCAAACGCGTGGGATGGATCCTTTGGGCGATCTTCGTCGCCGGAGTCCTCCTTTCGGCGCGCGGAGTCCTGGAGTACGGCGAGATGAAGTCGACCGACCCCAGTTGGCGGATCTTCGCCGGGTGGGTCAATCCGAACGCACTCGCCGCCGCCTTGCTCATTGCGTGGAGTCTCGGCCTCTCGCTGGTGCCTCAGCTGCCGCGACTGCTCGCGATGGCGGGCGGCCTCGGCCTGGTGCTCATCGGCATCGCGATGGTCCTCACCCAGTCAAAGGGCGGGCTGCTCGTGATGGTCGTCGCCACCGTCTTGCACGTCGTGCTGTCGCTGGTCGCGCGCGTACCGGCCGCAACCGCGTTGGCGACCCCGCTCGTCGCCAGTGCCGTGGTCGGACTCGCCGCTTTCGGAATCGCATCCAGCTCGGCCCCGGCCGCCGGAAGCGCGGGCAATTCGGCGATCACCCGCGTCACTTCCGCCGGGCAAACTTCCGAACAGTCGGCCGGATTCCGACAGCTGCTGTGGCGCGGGGCGGGTCAACTCATTCGCGAACGGCCGCTCGGGTACGGGCTCGGCAGCTATCGGTTTGAATCGGCGCGAAGCGGTCTCACCACCCAAACCGTGTTCGCGCACAACAGCTACCTGCAACTCGGGGTCGAATCGTCCGCCGTCACGATGCTGGTCCTGTTCGCGATTCTGGCCTTTGCCGCGCGCGACGGGTTTACCGGCTGGCGACAGGGCCGCGACGATCCCGCCCGGGCCCTGCTGCGCTCCGGAGTCGTCACCGCGATTGTCGCCATCGCGGTGCACGCCATGATTGACAGCGACCTCCACTACTTCGGTATCGGAGTGATCTGGTTCCAACTCATTGCGGTCGCCCTGCTCCTCGCGCCGGATGCCGCCCTGCCCGAAATCGCCCGGCCCGGGATGCGCCAAGCCATTCCGACCCTGCTGGTGCTCGCGATGATCTTTGCGGCCTACGTGGCGCATGTCGACGTCCTGAAGGCAAAGGCCCGCGGGGTGGCGACCAGCGTCGGCGCGGCGGCCGCAGCCGGATTCGCGCAAGATGCCCTGAACTTGGCGCCGTACGACGGTGAGGCGATGTACTGGCTGGCCCAATCCATCGGCAGCGATCGGGACCGGTGGGATCAGGCCGTCGCGTTGCAACCGACCACCCGAGTGCTGCGGCAAGCCGCTCGAGCCGCCGGCAACGACTACGCCCGCAAGGTGGACCTGCTCCAGCGGGCCCTGCAACGCGATCCGCACAACCTCCCGACCCTGCGGTTACTGCTGGAAACGCACATCGCCGCCAACGCGACCGAACCGGCCACCGGGGTCGCCCAACGTCTGGTCGCGGTGGAATCCACCGACTACTACCGCGTCCGGAGTTTGCCCGAACTCGTGCCCACCGAGACCGCCATCGCCAGAAACTACCTCGCGAGTCAGGCGACCGACCCGGCCGAACGCGTGAAACTACTGGCCCCTGCGCTGGCGATCTACCGCGAGTATCTCGTGCGCACGGTTCCGCAGGTGCGGGCGGTCATCAAGCAGATGCCGAACGGAAACTTCGCCGGGGAATCGGCGGCGACGCTGGCGGAACGGATGCAAATGGCCGTTCAAGTCGCCGAGCAACTGGCGGCCGACTACGACCGGTTGGGTGATCCCGGCGCCGCAACCACCGCCCGCGCCGACGCTGAGGCCTTCCGCTCCGCGGCCAAGTAACGCTCCACGATCGCTTTGGCGATTGGTGCTGCGATATCGCCCCCGTGCCCGGCCGCTTCCACGCGCACGCAAACCGCGATTTTCGGTGCATCGAGCGGGGCCATCCCGACGAACCACGAGTGAGTCAGCGCGCCCTTCCGGTGTTCAGCACTCCCCGTTTTGCCGCCCCACTCCACGTTGGGAATCTGAGCCGAGCGAGCGGTTCCCGACGCAATCACCCGTCCGAGCGAACGCCGAAGCGATGTCCAGAACTCGGCCGGCAAGTCGATTTGGTGGGCAATCTTGCGCTCCTTTTGTTCGCTCGCCAGCCCTTCGAACGACCGCGCCGATCGCACGAGGTGCGGCACGTAGGCCACGCCGTCGTTCGCCACCATCGCCATGATGTTCGCCATTTGGATCGGCGTCGCCCCGACCGCGCCCTGCCCGATCGAAGCGTTCACCACGTCGCCGCCGTACCAGACCGCCGGCTTGCGATTGCGGCTCAGCCAGCGATCGTCCGGAAGCGAGCCGCGATGTTCGCCGCCGATCTCGATGCCGGTTGGCTGGGCCAGCCCTACCTCCTTCGCCACTTCAACAAACCGTTCTCGCCCCACTCGATACCCGAGCGTACAGAAGTACGTATTGCAACTCTTCTCCATGGCCCGCTCGAACGAGATCGAGCCGTGGGTGCCCATGCACTTGAAGGTATGGCTTCCGAGCCGGAATCCACCCCCGCACGAAACGCCGTTCGAGGGGTTCCAGATCCCCGCTTTCGCGGCCGCAATCGCCGTGACGATCTTGAACGTGCTCCCGGGGGCCAACGGCGTTTGCAGGGCTCGGTTCATCATCGGCTTGCCCGGATCATTGAGCAGACTCGACCATTCGGCGTTGCTGATGCCGCCGACAAACTTGGTCGGGTCGTAGGTTGGCGCACTCACGAGGCAAAGCACTTCGCCCGTGCTTGGTTCAATCGCGACGATGCTTCCCTTTGCGCCGCGCTCCGTCAGCATCTTGGTCGCCAGTGCCTGGAGCTCCGCGTCGAGGGTCAGCGTCAACTCCTTCCCGGGCGTCGCGTTATCGCGTCCGACCACCCGGAGCGGAGTCTTTTTGGCATCGACCTCGATGTATTCGCGCCCCTTGCTCCCCATCAGGTCGAGTTCATACGCTTTCTCAATGCCCGACTTGCCCACGTACTTCGGCATGTCGAGCTCTTGCGCCTTGAACCAGTCGGCTTGTTTTGCATCGGGAGTCCACACGTACCCGATGACGTGCCCAAAGCTCATGGGATCGGGATAGAACCGCGTCGGCTGGGTTTGCACCGCGATGCCGGGCAATTCCGCCTCCATCTCGGCAATCCGCGAACCGGCCTCGGCGCTGGCGCCGATGAAGATCGGCGTAGCCACGTGGCGGTTGTGCAGCCCTTCCTGAAGTTTATCGTCGAGTCGTTTGCGATCCGTGCCCACCAAGGCCGCCACCCGATCGAGCACCTCCGGATGTTTTAGCACCGTGTCGGGCACCGCCGTAATCGTGAGTTCCGGGCGTACCCCGGCAACCAGCCGTCCGCGACGGTCGCGAATGATGCCGCGCGGTGCGACCGATTCCACGCTGATTTGCTCCGACGCCTCCGCGCGCTCCGCGAGTTCGGGCGCTTTGATCACCTGGAAGTACCAGAGTCGCGCAAAGATCGCGGCCAACGCGACGCCCATCCCGATCGGAAAGATCAGGAGGCGCGAATCGAACTCGGGCTGCTTCGGGGCGTGAATGACGGACATGGCGACTAGTTTCGGTGGATCGAACAGGACCGCCGGGGCGCGTTCCCGCGTCGGAAAGGTCGGGTGATCGTTTCGGGGCAGAACGGGCGGGCGCGTTGACCGGAATCGACGCAGATCTCTACGGACTCCGTGAGTCGCGGCTCGTCCTTCGGCGCAACCGGGGGCGGGTCGTCCCGTCGGGGCGGCGGAGCCGCGTCGAGGGTGGTCGCCGGATCACGCTTCTCCGGCGTCGCCTTCGGCACGTCCGGAACGGGGGTCGGCGCAGGTTCGCTCTCGTCCACGCGTAACGGCGGCTCTTCGTCGGGGAGCTTCTCCGGACGCGAGTCCGGGGTCGGAACCGGCGTTCCGGTCGGCGGCTCCACGTCGGCGAGGTCGACCTTCCGGGTCGGCTTCACTTGGATGTAGCCCGAGTCTCCGTCATCGTCGCGGACCTTGTCCTTCGGAGCCTTGCCGCGATATGCCGCGCTGGCAAAGTTCATGATCTCGTTCCAAAACTTCACCGCGACTGTGCCACCGAATACGGAGGCGGACATCGACTCGTTCGCCCGGGTGCCGACCCACGCGATGCCGATGAACTCATCCGTGTAACCGCAAAACCAGGCGTCATGGTTTTCGTTCGTAGTGCCAGTTTTGCCGCGCGCATTCGGCACGACTTGCGCCGCTTTGGCCGTGCCGTTGGTCACGACCTGGCGCAAAAATCCGTCCATTTGTTCGGCCACCCACGGCTCGATGACGCCCGGCGACCGTTGGGCGGTCCCAACGTACGCGACTCCGCCATCCGTGCGCAGAATGCGCCGGATCGTGGTCGGCCGAACCCGGTCGCCCTTGTGCGCGAACACGCTGTAGACCGTCGCCATCTCAATCGGTCGTACACCGATGGGCCCGAGCGCGAGGGAATCCACCGGGTCCAACTTGCTCTCGATGCCGAACCGATCGCGCGCGTAATCTACCACGGTTTCTTTGCCCGTGTTGACGTAGGCCCACACCGCCGGCCGATTGATCGAATACGCAATCGACGTACTGAGCGGATAGCCGTCGCCCTCCCACCGGCCCGAATTCTTCGGCCACGGTCGACCGCGAATCGTGCGGTACGGCCGATTCGAGATCACGCTGGTGGGCGTCAGCTTGCCCGTTTGCAACGCCGCCGCGTACACGATCGGCTTGAAGCTCGAGCCCGGCGGTCGGCGACTTTGGGTCGCGACGTTGAACTGGTTCTTGTCGTAGTCAATTCCGCCGACCATCGCCACCACCTCCCCGTTCATGTTGGTCAGCACGAATGCGCCTTCCCGAACGCGGTCCCGCCGGTGAAACTGCACCCACTTTCGCACCGACTCCTCGGCAAAACGCTGAACATCCATCCGGATTGTGGTTTCCACCCGGTAGCCCCCTTTCGTCAGGTTGATGTCCGGGGCCTTCTCCCGAATCGACCGCAGCACCTCGTCCACGAAGTACGGCGCCCGCGACTTGGTGCGGCTCACGAGCACGATATCGTTCTTGATCTCCGGCCGGTCCGCCTTCGCGCGACGCCATTCGACATCGTTGATCATCCCCTCGTCGTGCATCACATCCAGCACGACATTTCGGTTTGCGAGCGCCCGTCGGTAATTGGCAACCGGATTTTGGTCGCTGGGCCGGCGCACGCATCGAGCCAGCATCGCCGCCTCGCTCAGCGTGAGCTCCTTGATCTCCTTGCCGAAGTACACCTCGGCCGCGCTGGCCAATCCGTAGGCACTTTCCCCGAAATAAACGGTCTTCAGATACAGCTCGAACAGTTGATCCTTCGTCTTCAGCTTTTCCAGTTGAAAGGCAAGCGCGATATCGCGAATCTTCCGGTCAAACGACCGGTCGCTCCCGTTCACCAGCTGCTTCGCCAGCTGCATCGTCAACGTACTGCCGCCCTGACTGACCCGGCGGTCGCGCGCAGCGGAAAACACGGCCCGGAACAGACCAATGGGGTCCACGCCCTGATGCTCGTAAAACCGACGGTCTTCTGCTGCGATAAACGCGTCGCGAACGTGCTTCGGCACATCGGCAAACGCGAACGGCTTGCGGTACTCGTCGATCATGCGGAACAACTCCACGCCGTCCGCCGAAACGATGACGCTCGGCACCGCCTCGGTAACCAGAAGCTTGCTTTCCAGCGTTTCGCTGTCCTCCTGCAAATCGCGACTGGTGAAGTAGATCAGCCCGGCGAGCCCGCAGAGTCCGCCCAGCACGAGGATCATCAGGGTGGCCAACGTGAGCTTGACTCCGCGCACCACGGGATGGCTGCGGCGCGTTACCGTTGGATTCGCGCGAGGGCGCTTTCGGTCGCTCACGGGTTCATTATGACGTTGGATCCGGGACAAACGACGACAAATGGTGTTCCAGCGTCTACCATTCGGGACGTTTATCGCAGTTGCATTTCGCGCTCGGCGGCCCGCTTCATCAGCGCCGCGATCCGCACGACGTCATCCGCTTTCCCGCCGATCAACGCAAACGACCGCTTGCCGAGTCGCCACGTTTCGAGTTTCAGGTCCTCGCGCCCGAGCCGACCGAGCCGCTCCGGATCGATCGTTTCGTTGGTTTGGAAGAACGTGAGCCGCCCCGCTCCGCCGACGTAACTCTGGACGAGCGTCACGCGGCCCATCGGTCGCACGATGCGCGAAGACTCGAGCCGGTAACCGGTTTCGGCCGGAATGAACACCGGGACAAACTTGTACTGGCGCGCCAAGCGGACCGCCTCGTCGCGCGGATTCACTGTCCGGGCGCCTTTCACGTTCAGCCGAAACAGGCTCGGGTCGATCCGATCCCGAAACTCAATCTCCCGAAACTCAAACCGCCCCAACAGGTCGCCGCGCGGGTTGTACACCTCGCTCCGAAGCACCGCGCCGGTGGTGGGGTCGATCGCGAGCCGCTGCAGCGTGCGTCCGCGCCCGTCGGCGATGCTCAGTTCTCGCGTGGCGCGCCCGGCGATGGTCGGCCCGTTTTCCACAAGCTGACGAAATCGCGAGCCGGGACGACGGATCATCATCGCGAGCCGGTTCAGGGCTTCGGCGCGGCGCGGCGGAAGCTGGCGCACAATGTTTTCGTTCGGAATAAAGTGCCGCCGCTCCTTGAGCGTTTCCAAAATCACGTGGCCGGCAAAGGGCGAATCGTTCGGGTAATCGATGCGCAGTCGCAGGCCATCGCGGGTGACGTACTCCAGTGTCGGAGTTCCGTCGCCGCCTTCTAACAGGGTGACCATGCGCTTGCCCACGTAGCGAAGCGTCGTCGCCCGTTGCACCGCGAGTTCAAACAACGGATGCAACGCATTTGCCGACTCCGACGCCTGCCCGTGTGCCCTAGGCATCACGAGCGCGATCAGTCCGATCACCGGTACCAGGAGATTAGAACGCATCCGCCTCAAACTGCATCACATCCATCGAAACATCGCTCGGTAACTGGTAGGCGTCCTGCTCCGCCACGCTTAGTCCAGAACCCGTGACGTTGGCAAGCGACGTTTCGACGCGGTGCGTTTCGATCAGCATGGACTCAAAGTCCGCCGGTCCGCGGTCACGGCCGCTCGGGCCGCGCGGCACCAGCATCACAAACGTGATCGCCGCCGCCATCGCGACCGCTAACCCGTTGCCGGTCCAAGATCGACCGGGTAGCCACATGCGCCAACGTCGCTTGCGCTCGACCTTGGCCGACTCTTCGCGCAGGCGGTCATTCAGGGCGCTCCGCCACGCCATGCTCGGCACGTCTTCTGGCATCGCTTTCACGGCGGGCACAACGACTTCGGACGCGGCCAATTGGGCATCGGTCGGAAACTTTTCGGGTTGATTCATACGGCGTCCTCCGATTGAAGATACGGTTGCAGGGCCCGTTGCAGATGCGCGCGGGCCAAAAACAGGCGGCTCTTGACCGTGCCGACGGGGATCGTCAGCAGTTCGGCGATCTCTTCGTACGGCATATCTTCGCGGTCATGGAGCAGCAGGACGGACCGAAGCTTTTCGCTCATGGTTCCGATTGCGGCATCAACGATCGCCACGAGTTCCTCTCGCATCAGCACATGGTCGGCTTGCCAACGCGTGTCGGCGACGTCCATCCCTTCAAAATCGTCGTGGTCGGCCGCCATCGACACGCTTTGCGGTGTGCGATCCTGCTTCCGAGCGCGATCGATGCACAGGTTGTGCGCGATCCGGAACAACCATGTTCGGACCGAGGATCGGCCGTCGAACCGTTCGAAGTTTTGGTACGCGCGGATGAAGACGTCCTGGGTCACGTCCGCCGCTTCATCCGGATTGCTCACCATCCGGCGCACGAACCCGAACACGCGGTTCTGATACAAATCCACGAACTTGCCGAACGCTTCGACATCCTGACGGCGACAGCGATCAATCAGCGCTTGTTCCGTACTCGGATCTTCCACGCGCATCTTCGGCAACACTTGGGAACCAATCACCATTTCCATGGCATGGCGTACTAACGTCGGCATGCGCCGAATGTTCACCGCTCATAAATGCAGCCGGGTTCCGATCCGACAAAAGGACCAGAACCCGGGACGGCGACGGCGATCCGACGCTCAGAAGCGGATGCCGGCGTAGAGGCCGAAGCCGTTAGCCTGCGTCTTGTCGTTCCCGAAGAATCGGGCTTCCACGAAGATCGGGTTCGGACCCTGGGCGAGGTTGTAGCCGAGACCGAACATGTACGCAAACCGCGCGCGCTCATCCACCGTGTTTCCGGTCGGGATGCGCGTGAACGCCACGCCCGCGCCGCCGATGTAGTAGAAGCGGTCGCTGAGATTGCCGGTGTACGTCGCCAAAACCGGCACGACGCGGAAGTCATCGCGGTTGTAGAAGTCGATCGAGATGCCGAGCGACGCCTTGTACGTGTCCGACGAGAGCGAAGAAAGGTCGCGCAGCTTGTAGTCAAGGCCCGCGCCGAACCACGTTCGCGAGATTTGTCGCGCCGAGTCCGCCGTCGGATAGAACACGCCGACGCGGGCGCTGAATCCCGAAAGGCCATTGCTTTGGGCCGAAGCCGTGCCGATAACACCGAACGCGAGAGCCGCAGCGATAAAAGCGGAGGTCGATTTCATGGTCTTGATCCCAGACGCGGCACCGTCACCAAACGTTTCCGCCGCACGTGTTGTACCCGCGAGACTTGCTGATTCGTGCTCCCCGCGCCCCGCCTCGGCATCGCGTTACCGAGCCTTGACACTTCCAACCACGCGACGTATAGTGATGCAATCGTGGCGTATCGAATCTTGTTAGCTTTGTTTTTCGTGCTTGGACTCGTCGTGGGGGCAAGTGCGCAACCCTTGGCAAACGTGGTTCGACGCATCCTCAATGCGCCTGCGAACGAATACGAATTGTCCTACTCGCCCGACGGTCGCTGGCTCGTCATGCGGCACAGTAATGTTATTCGTGTCTACGATGCCCAAACCCGGCAGATCCGGAGCATGTACGACATCGGCGTTCAGTCGTCGTGGCAAATCGCGCCGCACTCGCGCACCATCTGGGTATCAAACCAGCACCCGATTCCCGGCGTGCGAGAACTGGACATCTTCACCGGCCAGTTGGTCCGGTCGGTGAGCAACGAGCCAGTTCGCCATGTCGCTATCGCCCCGAACTTCAACTTTTACGTGACCTTTGCCAACGGCATCGTGCGCGTGCACAAGATTCCCACCAATCAACTGTTGTTCGAATGGCGCGCCAGCATTTCGGATGGTCCCACCAACGGCACTCACCAAGCAATCGCGATCACGCGGGATGGCCGACACGTGTTGATCCGCGGCGCGATCTACACCTACCAAGGACGACGCGTCACCAACGTACCGCCACCCTCGTACCAGCAGGTGCTGTCGCGAGACACTCAGCGGTTGTACTCCGTTCGCGCCGAAATCCCGAACTACTGGCTTGACACGATCGTCATTGAGACCGGAGTCGTCGAATCCAGCCGCCTCATCTCCCAACCGGCCGGAGCTGCCTTCGCCACCACGTACGCGACGCTCTCCCCCGCCGGAAACCACCTCCTGGTCCCGCGTCCTGATCAATCCATCGCCGTGTTGGACATCGATACCGCAACCGTGGTGCAAGAGGTCCCGAACGAGACCACCGTGCTCGCCCCGCTCGTCTCCCATCCGAATCGCCCCATCGCGGTCGGTACCCGGGTGATCGACACGTACGCCGTCAACGCGGCTACCGGGGCCTTCAGCGATCGACAATCGCTGACCGATCGCGAGCGTCGCACCTTTGACAACATGACCAGCATCGGCAACCCGCCCGAACTGCTCTCGTATATGGAACCGGGGATCCATCGCTACAACCGCAACTTCGAACGCCTCGGCTCGATCGCGATGGACAGTTTTTCCCGCATGGTCGGCTCGCCGGAGGGCGGCAAGTTTGCGGCGGTCCTCAGCGCGTCCGCGATGATTTACGACAAGGGCACGATGCAAGAGGAGGCGCGATTTGAGATGCCCGGCAATCTCCACCGCTCCCTCCAATTCGTTTCCGATTCCCGGTTCTTCGTGCCGATCAACGGCCGGCTGAAGGTTTACGATCGAAGTAACGCAGGAACGTGGAGCGAAGTCGCCGACGTGCCGGCCGGCACCTACGTCCGATTCGCGCCGGACCACCGACGCCAGCGCACGTTCTACACGGCCGACAACTCCATCTGGCTGATCGACCACCAAACCCTCGCCGCGCGAAAGCTTCAGAACGCAAGCGGAGGTACCGTCCGGCACTTCCTCGGCGTATCGGAGAACGGCGACTTGCAGGCGGTTTTTCAAGATGGCTTCAACTGGAGCGTGCAGACCCGTCGGCTCGTCAACGGCAATCTAACGTTCATCGGCAACCTCGTCGAGTTCACGGCGAACAGCTTCCCGTCCTGGCTGTCCCCGGTGTACGCGATGGACACTGGCGGCACCCGCATGGCCCTGTTCGTCAACGCGTCCGCCAATCAGCCCGCACGACTCTGGGTGATCCGCACGTCCGACGGTTCGACGCTGCTCTCGGATTCGTTCTTCGGGACCACCGAACGGCTGTCCGAACTGACCTTCCGAAGCGACGGCGCCCGACTCTACGCTCTTACCGGCTCCGGACTGCACGAAATCGCCATTCCGGAAGACCCGACGTCGTGTGCGTTTGATCTCGACACGGTCGCGGGAGGAAACGCGGCGTCACTCCGATTGACCTTCGGGACCGAATTCGGCGGCCCTACGCGGGTTCGGTTGACTTACAGCTTGCCAATGCCCGGCGCACCGACCGAAGTTGTACTTTCGGAAGGGGCTTCGCAACGCATCCTGATCCCAACCGTTCCGACCACGGCCAATTGCCGGGTTACAGTGACTGCCACCGTTTCGGGTCGCGATTACGTGAACGTGCTCCGGATCGTTCCGGCCCGCCTCGCGGCGGTCGCGGCCACGCCGGCGAACTTCGTCACCGGCGGAAATCCGATCAATCTCCGGGTGAGCCTGGAAGGTGTCGTCGCGACCGGCGCGACTCCGGTGGTAGTGCAACTGCGCTCGAACCATCCGTCCCTGCAGGTGCCCACTTCGGTCACCTTCATGCCGGGCGAAATGACCAAGACCGTGGCGTGCATGACGACTGCGGTCGCGTCCGCGACCCCGGTGACGGTAACGGCGAGCCAATCCTCGATCGTGCGCACCGCGATGATCACAGTCCGGCCCTGACGGTTCGGCGAGGCGGGACGCGCGGGCGGCGACGTGAAGATGTCGTCGCCCGCGCCGATACCTTCTATTCGGAGAATCGAAGTCGTTTCGAGCAGTACTTCGCGCGATTCATGACGTCTTACCGAATGGGTTAGCGGATGTTTCGCATCACGCGACTTTGGGTTCAGTTCCGGGGGTTTTCAGGTGTTGTTGCGTCGCGTCATCGCCATCAGAATTTCGTCGTTCGCCATCGCCGTCAGTCACGGCTCGTCATCCGCCATCGTCACGGCAAGGATTGCCAATCCTTACTTTTACTCTTCCTACTCGGCGTACTCGCCCGACGGCGTTCACGCGGGGAGTTCACCCCTCACCGTCACGCTCGAATCAACCGATGCACGAGTGATTTTGCCCGCGAGCGTCACGATTCCGGCGGGCGAGAGTTCGGTCAAGTTCACCGCACGCACGTTGGCGACGACGACGCCGGTGGCGGTGACCATCCGGGCGCGCCAAGGATCGCTCGTGCGGACAACCATCCTGACGATCAGACCGTAACCGCCAACTCCCCGGCCCGCTTGCGGCGGCCCGCTCGCGGTAGCATCGCGCCATGCCGACGCACACCCTTACGGTTGACGGATTCGGAAGTTACGAAGTCGAGGCGGGCACCAAGCTGGTGCTCGCCCTCGAGCAAAACGGCGTGGACGTCAGCCACCGGTGCGGCGGACAGGCCAAGTGCACCACCTGCCGGGTGGGCATCGCCACCGAGGCCCCGCCGATGGGCGACGCCGAGCGCGACTCGCTGGCCGAAGACGGCGTCCTCGGTTCGTTCCGCCTGTCGTGCCAAATCCGCGTGGACCGCGACCTTCGAGTCAACGTTCTGATGCGCGCCAGCGACAAAGGCTGGGACCCCGGGGCGGAAGTCGAACCCTAAGGTACTTTGATCCTCATGCCCGACTTGCGCGCCGCCCGACTGATTCGTGATGTTCCGGACTTTCCGAAGCCCGGCATCCTGTTCAAGGACATCACGCCGATTTTGGAAGACCCGGCCGCCCTCCGCGAGGTCGTGACGCACTTGGCCGAGCGCGCCCAGGCATCCGGAGCCAACGTGATCGTGGGGATCGAGAGCCGAGGATTCATCTTCGGAGTGCCGGTCGCCTTGGAACTCAATCTACCGTTCGTGCTGGTACGTAAACTCGGCAAGCTCCCTTACGAAAAAATCACCGAGGAGTACGCGCTCGAATACGGCACGAACTCGGTGGAGATGCACATCGACAGCATCCGCCCCGGCCAAACCGCGTTCGTGGTCGACGACCTCTTGGCGACCGGAGGCACGGCCCGCGCCGCCGCGCGTCTCATCGAACGGCTGGAAGGAAAGGTCGTTGGCTTTGGCTTCCTTATCGAACTCGGCTTTCTGAACGGACGCGCCGCGCTCGGCGAGTATAAAGTGGAAAGTCTGCTGGAGTTTTAAGACATGAAATCACTCGCAACTGCCCTGCTCGTCGTTCTCGCCGCCGTCGGAGTGGCGGCCGAAAAGGTCACGGTGGCCGACCTCCTCAAGAGTCCGGACAAGTACCACGACAAAGAGATCACGATCGAAGGCAAGGTCTCGAAGTTCGAGCAACGCACGAGTCGCAAGGGCAACCCGTACTTCCTGTTCGATGTCAACGGCAAGGACGGTATCCACGTTTACGGGCGCGGCAAGCTGGAGCCGAAGCTGGAAAACGGCAAAACCGTGACCGTTACCGGCAAGTTTCGCAAAGAGAAGAAGCTCGGCGAACGCGTCATCAAGAACGAGATCGAAGTCGATCTCAAGAAAAAGCCGATCTCGGTCAAGTAATTCTGGCGATGTCCGCACGGCCGTGGCTCCTCGCCATTTACGGACCCACGGCCTCCGGTAAGTCCGATCTTGCCGAATTGATAGCCGACGTGACCGGCGCCGGACTCATCAACGCCGACGCGTTCCAGGTCTATCGCGGCATGGATATCGGCACCGGAAAGTCTTCCCGCGCCGCCGAGTACGCGCTGATCGATCACTTGAACCCGGACGAAACGTACGGGGTCGGCCAATTCGTCGCCGACGCCCGCGCTGCCCTCGCCGAGGATCAATCGGCAATCGTCGTCGGCGGGACCGGCCTGTACCTACGCGCCCTGACCGAAGGTTACGACGCGATGGCCGCTCCGCCCGACCCGGAACTGCGCGCTCTCCTGAACCGAACCCCGCTTTCCGACCTCGTGGAAAGCCTCCAACGAGAGGCGCCCGCCGTCGCCGCCCAGATCGACTTGCGGAATCCGGCGCGCGTACGCCGCGCTCTGGAACGCGCCCGCCAGCCCCGGGCCGCAACATTCATCACAATTCCCCACCGAATCGTCAAGGTTGCGCTCGTTCCGGACGTAGAATCCACGGGTCTACGCATTGAGCGGCGCGTGAACGCGATGCTGCAAAATGGGTGGATTGAAGAGATTGAGCGTCTCGCCCACGCTGGATACGGACCAGGAGACCCCGGCTTCCGAGCGATCGGATATGAGGTCATGAGTGCGTACCGCGACGGGCAGGTCACTCGGGACGAAGCAGTTTTGGCCACCGTTGTCCAAACACGCCAGTACGCCAAACGGCAACGGACGTGGCTTCGATCCGAGCCAAACCTCCACACGCTCGACCTCGCGCGAGAGTTGGTATCGCAGGTGATGCCCCTCATCTCGCGCGAATAGCTTCGGAGATATTTGAGATGGGCAAAGCCATAAATCTGCAGGACATGTTCCTGAACCAAGTTCGCAAAGAGGGAATCGCGGTCACGATCTACCTCACCAACTCCGTCCAACTGAAGGGCCAAGTGCGGGGATTCGACGCCTTTACCGTTCTGCTGGACCAAGCCGGCAAGCCGACCCAACTGGTGTACAAGCACGCGATCGCCAGCATCGTGCCCGCCCGCGCCGTCGGCAGCTACCGCTCGCCGAACGACCCGATTGACGGTCCCGCCGAATAGCGCCCGTGCCAGAGATTCCCTTTCGGAAGTTTCACGGCATCGGGAATGACTTTGTCATTCTCGATGCCCGCGACGGGGCCGTTACCGACCGGGCAGCGTTTGCCCGGTCCATCTGCGACCGGCATCGCGGCGTCGGTTCCGACGGTGCGATCTGGATTGACCGCGCCCCCGACGGGATGCTCGCCATGGAAATCCGGAACCCGGACGGCTCGCGGTCGGAAATGTGCGGCAACGGCCTGCGATGCTTCGCCATCGCCGCCCGCGATGCCGGAGACTGGCCATCCCCCATCCAACCGGTGTCCACCGGAGCCGGGGTCCTCACGGTGAGCATCAAGGGCGATCACGTTACGGTAGAGATGGGTCTGGCCACACTGACTCACGAATGCGTGCCCACGGAGTTTGGTCCCGCCCGCGGAATCTCGATGGGCAACCCCCACCTCGTCATCCCCACCGATCGACTGCCCGACCCCGGCGTTTACGGGCCGACCCTGGAACATCACCCGGCGTTTCCGGACCGAACGAACGTTCATTGGAGCGTTCGGGAGTCCGACGGCTCCGTGCGGATGGTCACGTGGGAGCGTGGCGCGGGCCGTACCTTGGGCTGTGGCACCGGGGCCTGCGCCGTGGCGTACGCGGCGATTCTGGATGGCGCGGCGGCATTCGGCCAGGCCGTAACGGTCCACTTGCCCGGTGGCGATCTGGAGATCACGGTGCTTCCGGACCGTACGACGGTGATGCGCGGCCCCGCGATCCCGGTCTTCGACGGGGTCTGGCCCGCCTGATGCGCTAGTCTCGGCCCGTGCGCGCCCGGTCGACCTCGCGCCGGGCGTCATCTTTCGCAATGGATTCGCGCTTGTCGTACTGAGCCTTCCCGCGGGCAAGCGCGATCTGCACCTTCACCCGCCCCTTGTCGTTGAAGAACACCGCCAGCGGGATGAGCGTAAACCCTTTCTCCAGCGATTTGCGCTGCCACGTATCGATCTGCTTTCGATGCATCAGCAGCTTTCGATCCCGGCGCCGTTCGTGCCCGAAGTGGGCGGTCTTCTCGTACGGCTCAATGTCGAAGTTCAGCAACCACATTTCGCCATTCACCACGCGGCAGTACGCGTCGGTGAGGTTGCCTTTTCCGTGGTAAAGCGACTTCACCTCGGTACCGACCAGCGCGATTCCGGCCTCCAGGGTGTCCTCGATGGCATAGTCGTACCGCGCCCGGCGGTTCTGAATCGACTTCGGGGCGACCGCTGCTTTCTTCTGTTTTCGGGCGGTCCGGCTTAACATGGACGGCAGAGTGTACCGACGGCACCAATTGGGCCCCGGACGTGTTACCTACTGCGAGCATTCCGGGCCGGCGACTCGCAACGGGTGCCGAGAGGTAGATTCAACATGATGAGAACGGTTTGGGCGACGCTGGCACTGGCGGTAGCCATCGCGGGCTGCTCTGGCGGTAGCGGCAACGATGCGGCGGGTAACGGCAAGGCGGGAGACAAGGACAAGGGCGGAAGCGCGCCCGGAGCCGTGACCGAGCTGAAGATCGAAGATGTGCGCCCGGGCAAGGGCGACCCGGTCAAGGCGGGCGACCTGTGCTACGTTCGGTACCGCGGCACGTTGGCCGATGGCACCGAGTTCGACTCGAACTACGCCAAAGACAAGCCGCTGTTCAGCTTCCGAGCCGGACCCACCGGTCAGGTGATCGAAGGCTGGAAAGAAGGGATCATCGGCATGAAGGAAGGCGGCGAACGCAAGCTGTCGATTCCGTGGAGCAAGGCTTACGGCGAGGCCGGCTCGCCCCCGAAGATCGGCCCGAAGACCGACCTCTTCTTCAAGATCGAACTGCAGCGCGTGGTCCGAGAGGGTGAAGAAAGCACGGTCACCCGGAAAAAGCTGAAGGACGGCACCGGTCCGGCGGTCAAAGCGGGCGACAAAATCGAGGTCCAGTTTTCCGGCAAGAAGCTGGACGGCACCGAGTTCGACTCCGGCAAGTACACGTTCACGGTCGGCAAGGCCGAAGTGATTCCGGGCATCGACGCAGGCGTCGTTGGCATGCGTAAGGGCGGTAAGGCAAAGCTCACCCTGCCTCCGGCCGCCGCGTTCGGCATGATGGGCAAGGAGCCGGTGGTCAGTGCCGGGGAGACGGTGGAGTACGAAATCACCGTACTATCCATCAAATGATGCCGCGCACGTTGCGTCAGTTGTCCACCGCCGCGTTCCTCATCGGCGCGGTCGCCTTCAGTTCGGCCCAAATCACGTCGAAGAACGGACTGTACACCTTTCGGATCAATCTGAAGCCGAAGCAAGTGCTGCGTTACCAAAGCGATGTCGTCACGCCGATGGTGAGCATGAAAATGCCATCGGTCATCAAGGTGCTGTCGGTCGCCAACGGAGTCGCCAAGATTGAGTTCACGAACGGTCCCGGCTTGATCAACGGTAGCGCGATGCAAGACGAACCGGTGGTGGAAGTCGCCGAGATCGACATGCGTGGCAAGCCCGCCCTGTCTGGCAGTTACATGAATTCCGGAGTCTTCGGCTCCTTCCCATCGGGTCCGGTCAAGGTCGGTGCCCAATGGAAGGGTGAGGTCCCGCTGGGCCAAGGCGCGATGGGCGCGGGCATGAGCAATGCATCCGCGACCTACACGTTCCTCGGCGTAAAGCAGTTCGGCGCGATCAAAGTCGCTTCCATCCGGGTGGTGGTCAACGCCACCTCCGGCAAGGACAAGACGAGTCCGATTCAGAAAATCGCGGGCGATGGCATCGTGCAGGTCGACACCACGGACGGCATGTTGCGAAGCTCGACGGTGAGCCTCAAGCTGTTCATGTCCAGCATGGCGAAACCGTTCGATACGAAAGCCGTCATCAAGCGGATATGAGCCGAATCGCGGTCGTCTCGGTTCCGGCAACCCGCACCGAGTGGGTCGCGGCGTTTACGAATCACCCGCTGGTCGGCGAGGTTCGGGCCGACGACGGACCGGACTCAATCCGGTGGCAGGCCTCCGATCGGTGGGCGCGCGAATTGGTCCCGGGCGACCCGACCTCCGAATGCCGCGGGCTCGTCGAACTGGTCGACAACAACCCGATGGTCTGCGCGGACCGTTTCGCAACCCCGCCGCCGGACTGCACGTTGCCCCTCGTCGCCATCGGCCCGCTGGTCCAGGCCGGAATATTGCAAGAGCCGCCGCTCGTGGTGTCCACCCTGTCCGTTGAGCCGACGATGCTGGACGCTTGGCTGGCCACCGTCGATTGGCACGACGGCGCGATGGTGCAGCACGCCGAGGCGCCCGACGCCGACGTCCGCGTGACGGTCATGGCGGCCATCCAAACTCCGGACGATCCCGAGGCGTTGGACGAGCTGTTCGAGGAACGCTACGGCCGGAGCTTTTTTGTTCGCCGCGATGAGCAGTCCGACTGGATGACACCGTTGGATGCCTCGCTCCGCGACGCGCGTTACCGACTGCGTTGGACACCGGACGACCGAACCTCCCTGCTGACGATCAGCCTGCGATCACGTCCGACCGGCAAGGTCGGCACCGGACAAATCGTGCACGCCTTCAACGTGATGAACGGCTTCGAGGAATCCCTCGGCGTCGTCTAGCGGCTTTTCGTTAGTTGCTGGCATCGAGATCGATCACCTTCGGCATGGACTTTTCCGCCTGCAACGTGGCCTTATCCGTGTCGCTTCCCACGAGGTAATCCGGACCGTCGCCGGTCACTTTTTCCCAAACCCCGTACTCGCTCCGCTTCCATTTGGTAAAGCCGCGCGACCCGGGGTCGACGCCGGAAGTCACCTTAAACGAAGCCCGGCTGACGACGCGCTTGACCTCCAGGCCGCAATCGGGACAGTACCGAAGCGCCTCGTCGTGGATGCTTTGAATCACCTGCAGCCGACCGGGGCACATCAGGCAGTCCCGATCGTCAGGCTCGTACTCGTAGATCGGCATCTCTTCCCCATTGTGTACGCTCGGCACGTGCCGGACTCTCCGACCCTGCCCCTCGAAGCGTGGAACGTCGAAATCACCGCGTGCCGAAAATGCCCGCGGCTCGTCGAGTGGCGGGAGTCGGTCGCGGAGGTCAAGCGCGCCGCGTTCCTGGCCGAAACGTACTGGGGTCGCGCCGTGCCCTACTTCGGCGATCCGGCGGCGAGCCTCCTTATCGTGGGGTTGGCCCCCGCCGCGCACGGGGCAAATCGCACAGGCCGGATGTTTACCGGTGATCGGAGCGGCGACTGGTTGTACGCCGCCCTTCACCGCGCCGGGCTCGCCAATCAACCGACCGCGACGCACATCGCGGACGGTCTCCGGCTGAATGGGGTGCTGATCGCCGCCACTTGCCACTGCGCGCCACCGGATAACAAGCCGACTCTGCAGGAGATGGCCAATTGCGCGCCGTACCTTCACCGCGTGATCCACTCGAAAACGTGGGACGGCATTCTGTGTCTCGGGCAGATCGCCTGGAACGC
>JANRKI010000066.1:0-36534 GCA_033763535.1 Fimbriimonadaceae bacterium
AGGTCCAAATTGCCGAAGCTCGCGATGGCGGTACAGACCGCGACCGAGACCAGCGCCGAGGGCACCGCCTTGATCTGCTTCGGCATGTACTGCCATCCCACCATGATGCCGAAGGCAAGGAGTCCAATGATGGTGGCCGGCCCGTGCAGGTTCATGATCTGCGCCGGAAGCTCCTGCAAGTTGTGCAGGGCCTCACTCTCGGGCTTTCCGCCAAGTACGACGTGCAACTGTGCGAGGGTGATGACTATGCCGATGCCGGCCAACATGCCGTGCACCACCGCCGGCGAGATGGCCATCGCGACGTGCGCCACCCGACATAAGCCGAAGACAATTTGCAGAATGCCGGCCACCACCACCGCCGCCGCGACAATACGAAAATCACCCTTGAACTGATCCACTAAGCCCGCCACGATCACGGTGAGACCGGCGGCCGGGCCGGACACTTGCAGCGGTGCGCCCCCAAACAAGCCGACCAAAATGCCTCCGCACACCGCCGCGATGAGGCCCGCCATGATGGGAGCCTTCGACGCGTGCGCGATCCCGAGCGAAAGCGGTACGGCAACCAAAAAGACGACCAACGAAGCAGGCAAATCAAACCGCCACGTGTTGGACCAAGTTTTCATGAATTTCATATCCGGTAATCCTGTTCGGGTAAACCGTTAGCGTTCCAAAAACTGCGCATTGATGTGCTAACTAACGCAATTTATCACGATCAAGTTTCGGAAAGCGGCAACCTCAAGGACCGAAACCTTACGTATCGCGTTTTTCGTGGCCAAACACATCCCCCCCTCCGTTCGAAATCCGCCAATCGTGGCGCCACCGATGAATCGACACGACATCGATCACCGGACGTGGTTTTCGCGATTCTGCTGTCGGGAGTAACGGGAATACTCGTGACGGAAGCGTTTGGTACCAGTAGGCAACCGATGCAATTTCAAGCGTCAGCACGTTGGCGTGCCCGTGCTCGATACTCGCCCGCAGCGAGCGCGTAAAGCGCACCGGATCTTCGAGGTGGAACCGGTAGCAATGGGTACGCCCCAGCCACCCGAACCGCGCCTGGCCGTTATTGCGGCCCGGAGCATAGGCCGTGCCGAAGTACGGATGACAATAATGCTCGTCTGGGCACCAACTCTGGTTAAAGTAGTCCTCGGTCCCCGTGCCGTGCGCACTGCCCGGCCACGCTTCACCATCCACCCGGAACATGTCGTCGCCTTCGCCGTACCATATCGGGCTCGGCGAATTCACGTAATAGTTGACGCCGACGAAGTGCCCACGCCCTTCGATTTCGGCGAAGACGTAGTTGTGCGCATCGGATGGGTTTTCGGCATACGGACCAAACACCGCCCACTCGTTCTCGATATCCCCGTCCGCACTTTCCGGCTTGGTCAGTTCTTGCCGATAATGGGCGTGGAACCGGCCCATGTCCGCCGGAATCGCGGCGTGCGCCTCGTAGTCGAGATAGAAGTAGAACGCGTCGACCGCGTGCTCCGACTGATTTTCGAGCGTAAACACCGCACCGTTTCCAAACGGCATCGGGAAGTAGCACACCAGCGCATTCCCTTCCTTTGGCGCGGCGGCCAGCGGAAGCGAGATGAAGTTGTATTTTTCGCCCCAGCCTTGCCCGAAGAAATCACCGATTGGAGACTCGATACTCGGGTGCGCTTGGCCATCCCAGTAGGCGCGAAGGATAAGATTTCGGCGCAGCAGGGGATCGCCGCCCGACATCGTGCACCAGATGTGCTTCACGATCCCCGCGCCGGCGATATCGGCGATCACCTTGGTTTCGCCAGGCTCGATCCGGATCGAATCGGCATTGCCGCCCGAACGGTCGTAGCTACTGATGCGGAGGCTGCGGGCATCCACGATGCGCGCAAGGTTGGCAAGAGGTCCGACGCTCATGCGGGCAGTTTGCCCGCTTCCCCGGTTAATTCGTGCAGCGAGGTGGTCAACTTCGCGATGATTTCGCCATCCGGCACATCGCGAAAGTCGAACGGTCCGGCGTAACGGATCGTGATTTCGCCCCGCGCGGGTTTCACCGCCATCTCGCCCCATCCCATGTACGCCCGTGCCCCGGCGATGCCGCACACGACGACCGGCACGCCGGTTTGGCGAATGAGCATCGTGACGCCGCGCTCCAGCGGTTGCAAGGTCCCGTCCTCGCTCAGGCCGCCCTCGGGAAAAATCCCGACGACCTCGCCCAGTTGCAGCAGTCGAATCGCGCGACGCAGCGCCGCCCGATCACCCTTGCCGCGGTGAACCGGGAACGCGTGAAAAAACCGCATCAATCGCGCCAGCCAGGGAATCTCGAACCGGTCGTGGGTGGCCATAAAGTGGATCGGGCGCGAGAATCCGTACTGGGCCAAGATCGGGTCGAGCCCGGATGCGTGGTTCGCCACCACGAGCATTCCGCCGCGAGACGCCGCCCGAAACCGTTCGGATCGAATCGGGCCGGGACCGATTCCAATGCCTCCACTTGCCCGCCCCAGCACCCAGTGGGTGTACAGGCGTGCGATCGGAAAAACGAGCCAACGCTTCCAGCGGGCGTAGCGCGGCGGATCGGCCGCCGGAGTCTTAGCTTCCGAGGACAATACGAATCGCCTCCGGATACGCCTCATGCTCGAGGGCGGTCACGCGAGCGGCCAGGTCTTCGGCCGAATCCCCCGGAAGCACCGGACACCGGCGTTGGACGATCACTTCGCCTTCGTCATAAACGGGCGTCACAACATGCACCGTGCACCCAGACTCCCTTTCGCGGGCCGCAATCACGGCTTCGTGAACGTGCATCCCGAACATGCCCTTGCCGCCAAACTTCGGTAAGAGCGCCGGATGGATATTCAGCACACGGCGGGGATGCGCGTTCAGCAGTTCGGTGGGAACCAGCCGCATAAAGCCGGCCAAGCAGACAACGTCGCAACCGCTAAACGCCTCGATCAGCCCCGACGTAAAGTCCGGGCCGTATGGCACGACCCGGGTCGGTAGCCCGAGGCCGTGCGCACGGGCGATCGCCGGCGCATCCGAGCGCGGGGACACCACCTGAACGATCCTGCCGGGAAAGGCGAGCTCGCAACATGCGGTCGCAATCGCGGCCATGTTGCCACCGCGACCCTTCGCTCCCACCAAAATTCCGATCCGACCCATGACCGACCGTCGAGATATTACGCCTTTCGAGCGGTACCGACCAGTCCCACAATGGCAGTAGAATCGCGCGGTATGGCACTTCGAGCGGCGATCATCGGTTGCGGCAAACCGTGGAAGAGCACGGGCGCGACCGGTTCCGGCATTTCCCACCAGCACGCCGTCGGATACCGGACGTCGTCGCGTACCGAATTGGTGGCTCTGGCCGACATTGTCCGCGAGAACGCTGAAGCCTTTCGCGATGAGCACGGCGGCGACGCCATCTACACGGATTACCGCGAGATGCTGCACGAAGTGCGACCGGACATCGTGAGTATCTGTACGTGGCCGCACCTCCACGAGCCGATGGTCACCGCCGCCGCCGAGATCGGGATTCGGGCGATTCATTGCGAGAAACCAATCGCGCCGTCGTGGGGCGCCGCCAAGCGGATGGTCGCGGCCTGCGAGACGTCCGGAACGCAGCTCACGTTCAACCACCAGCGTCGATTCGACCGCGCCTACGTGATGTTGCGCGACGCCATCGCCCGGGGCGACATCGGCGACCTGCAGCGACTCGAAACGCCGACGGGCAACCTCTTCGACTGGGGGACGCACTGGTTCGACATGATGTTCTTCCTCAACGGTGAGCATCCGGCCGAGTTCGTGCTCGCCCAGATTGATCCGACGGGCGGCCCGACCGTCTTCGGGGTCAAAATGGAGTCGCGCGGCATCACCCACGTTCAGTTTTCGAACGGAGTGCAAGCGATCATGGTGACCGGCGACCACGGCTGGCCGGTCCAGATTCGCGCCGTGGGCTCTCGCGGGGTCATCGAGATCGGAGCGACCGGCTGGGACAGCTACCGCATCTGGGCGGAAGGGTCGCCAACCTGGGTGGAGCACGATACCTCGCTACCCGAGGGCACCCCGAGCGGATTCTCGCAGGCCATCGACGAAGTCGCCCGGTGCCTCGAACTGGGCGTTGAATCTCAGCTTTCGGCGCGGCGAGCGTTGCGTGCGACCGAACTCATCTTCGCCGCCTACCAATCGGCCCGCGGCGCCGGCAAAGTTTCGATCCCCATGACGTTCGACGACGCGACGATCTACGCTTACTGATCGGCTCCGGAAGCAAGCGCGGCAGATTTTCCGCAAATCTGTATTGTTTTCAGCATGATTGGCGTGGCCAAATGTGTGCGTTCCGAAGTATTGTTTTTGAGTGATTCAAACCGGGCTGGATCAACTGATTGCACGGGACTTTGCACCCCTTCGGGGCAAGCGGATCGGGGTGGTATGCAATCAGGCCACGGTCGACGCCCGCTACGATCATATTCTGGACCTGATGCTTCCGCATCACCGCCGCGGGACATTCCATATTGCGGGGGTATTCGGCCCCGAGCACGGACTGTACGGCCACACCCAGGACAACATGATCGAGTGGGAGGGACTGCCCGACCCGCGCACCGGCCTGAGAGTGCACTCGCTCTACGGTCAGCATCGCAAACCCACCCGCGAGATGATGGACGGGATCGATCTTGTCGTGTCGGACATTCCCGACATCGGCAGCCGTTACTACACCTTCGTGTGGACCATCGCCCACGTGCTCGAGGCTTGCGTGGAGTTCGGGATCCCGATGCTTCACCTCGACCGCCCGAACCCGATCAACGGCGTCTCGGTCGAGGGCCCGGTGCTCGACATGCAGTTCTCGAGCTTCGTCGGCCTGTATCCAGTCCCGACTCGGCACGGGATGACGAGCGGCGAAATCCTGACGTGGCTCCAACACGAGCACTTGGGCGGGCGCGGTGAGCTGGAGGTGTTCGGCTGCGAAGGCTGGGATCGCACGACGTACCTCGACCCGCGCACGACCGCGTGGACCATGCCCAGCCCCAACATGCCGACGATTGAGACCGCCACCGTGTATCCCGGCGGATGCCTGCTGGAAGCGACGAATCTGAGTGAAGGTCGCGGCACCACGCGGCCGTTCGAGATCTTTGGCGCGCCGTTCTTGGACGGCTGGGCGCTCGCCGACAGCCTGAATGCCCTCCGATTGCCGGGCGTCACCTTCCGACCGCTCCCGTTCGAGCCGACCTTCAACAAGCACGCGCGGACGCTTTGCGAAGGCTGCTTCGTGCATGTCACGGACCGGGATGTGTTCGAACCGGTGCTTACCTACGTGGCGATTATGCAGGCGTGCATCTCTCAGACCGGCGTGATGGATACCGCCGGTCTCCCGCGGGACTCGCAGTTCGTGGCGGCGAGTGCCGAAACCAGCTTGCCGGGCTTCGCGTGGAAGCTACCGCCGTACGAATACGTGCACGACCGACGGCCCATTGACATCCTCGCGGGGAACGATTGGCTGGCAAATGCGATCGCCGATATGACCCCCATCGCCGCGATTCGGCAACGGATGGCGGACGAGAGTTCGGCGTTTCGGGCGCATACGGCGCAATATCTCCGCTAAAACGTTTCTGTGAAGTGTTGATTTCTTAACACATTCTTAACATTCACTCTTCATCCTATAGGAAAGTGCGTCGCGCTTAAGTCGCTCCGACATGGAGTGCGAGCGGATGCATTCAAAGGCATCCTATGAAAAAGGCATTTACCCTGATCGAACTCCTCGTGGTGATCGCCATCATCGCGATTCTCGCGGCGATCCTGTTCCCGGTCTTCGCTCAGGCCAAGGCAGCGGCCAAGAAGTCGGTTTCGATTTCGAACCAAAAGCAGATCAGCCTCGGCATTCTGCTCTACACGGGCGATAACGACGACCTGTACCCGCGCAACGACGACTGCGTGGCCAACAGCTCGCTGAACCCGCGACTCAACCTCAACGACTTCCCGGCGAACGGCATCGGACCGGGCTGCACCTCGGCGCCGTTCAAGTACCGACTCAACGCGTTTGCGTGGCAAAAGTGGGTGTTGCCGTACATCAAGAACGTCGACATCTTCGACCACCCGATGCGACAGAAGGACAGCACGAACTGGAACAACAACGGCCAGATCGTGGGTGGCTTCGCGCTCAACACCTCGGTGACCGGTCAGCTGGACACCTACAACCGATCGGCCACGTTTGCGCGCCAGATCCGCAATAGCTGGCTCGGCGGTTCGACCACCTCGGTCCCGAGCCCGTCGGAAACGCTGATCCTGCTCGAAATCCCGAACGCCGGCGTGCCGATGGTTCCGGGTGGTTCGGTCGACTCGCAAGGAGTCGGCCCGACGGTGACGATCTACCCGCCGGCGATCCGCGAGTTTTGGCGCTACAAGCTGATGCGCGGCACCGTTGCGGACTGCATCGCCGGTACCAGCGGACTGGAGCCGGATGCGGCCAAGATCGCGTCGGGCGGCGTGACGGTTGGCTTTACGGACGGTAGCGCTCGGTTCCTTACCGCGCAAAACTTCCTGAGCCGCACCCCGACGAAGCTGGAATACCTCGGCGTTTCGGGCAGCCACACCGCCGGTTGGACCTTCCAAGACGACTGCCGATTCCTGACCTCGGGCAACCTCGGCTTCGTGCAACCGAACCTCAACATCAACTACCCGATGTGGGGCCTCGTCGCTCAGTGAGCACGCGACCGACTCTCAAGTCGATCCTGCTGACCGTCGTGCCGCTGATCCTCGTGATCGGCGCGACGGTCAGCCTCACCGGTTGCGCCAAGGAAGGCGTGACCGAAGATGACGCCAAGCGCATGAAAGAGGAGTTTTCGCAAGAGAACTACGAAAAGGCTATGAAGGCGGCCGGGAAAGAGAAGGAACTCGAAGAGCAGAAGGCGCGCGAGGCGGCCCGAAGCGACGGCCAGTACGAAGGTCAGCAGTAACCTCCCGTTTGATTTCTTGCGTTCAATGCCTGCGAAACATTCGTTTCGCAGGCATTTTTGCGAGTTTCCTTGCGCAACACGCCGTTTTTTTCATCACACTCCGCTGATTCTTAAAATCCTCTTAACAATCCGCCCGTACATTTCAGGTGGGAGATGATGTACGAAGCCTGCTTCGTGCATTCGATACCGTCATGAAGAAGGCATTTACCCTCATTGAACTTTTGGTGGTCATTGCGATCATCGCCATTCTCGCCGCGATCCTGTTCCCGGTGTTCGCCCAAGCTAAGACGGCTGCCAAGAAGTCGTCCTCGCTGTCGAATCAAAAGCAGATCTCGACGAGCATGTTCCTCTACACGGCCGACTACGACGACATTTACGCTCGCAACGACGAGTGCCAACTGTTCAGCTCGCTCAACCCGGCTCTCCGCACCCCGGCCCTCAACGCCGCCCCGGGCCAAGGCTGCACGCCGGACGGCAGCACCCAGTTCTACAACCGCGTCAACCACTTCAGCTGGCAAAAGTGGGTCATGCCCTACATGAAGAACGTGGACCTGTTCTTCAACCCGGTCAAGGGTCGCGTCACCGGCGCGAGCTTCGGCTGCCCGAACGGCCCGTGGGAAAGCTGCGGCCAAATGTTCGGCAGCTATGCGCTGAACCTCGCGATCACCGGATCGCTCAACACCTACGACCAAGCGCTGGGTGCAAGCAACAGCCGCATCTTCCGCAACAGCTGGACGGGTGGCACGCAAACCGCGCTGGTTCAACCGGCCGGCACCATGCTCTTCTGGGTCACCTCCAACCCGACCACCTCGGTGTTGCCGAACGGCTTCCTGGATGGCGAGTGGACCAACACCAGCGCGACCGTCTACCCGGCCGTCGTGCGAGAGCACCTCATCAACGACCTTTACGACGGTGCGAACGACGGAACCCTCGCCACGCCGAAGAACCTGATCCAAGCCCGAACCGAAGCGGGTGGCTTCAACATCGGCTACGCCGACGGCCACGCCAAGTTCCTCGCGGCTCCGGCCATGATCGGTCAAACGCCGACCATCGCCGAGTACTCGCCGGGAATGAACCCGAACTCGGCCGGCGTCGCGGGCTCCACCCAGCGACTCGGTGCGGCGGTCAACCTCAACCTCAACTACCCGCTCTGGGGCCTCGGCTTCTGATGCGACGCGCTTGGTTGCTGCTCATCGCGGCGTCCATCGGCTTTGCGCTGATCGGATGCAATGATTCCGGTACCCAGCAGGCGGCCCAAGACTCCCAAAAGGAGATCGAGGCCGAGCGCAAGAAGACGGGCGACGACAAGAACGCCTACTAAGCGCACCTCACCGGAAGAAACCTCCGGCAAAACGCCTCTGGCCCTTGCGGCCAGGGGCGTTTCCCTTATAATTGGGTCGGCATGAAGCTCGCCGTCTGCATCGTTCATAACCGGGATAAGGGCCCGGTGACCGAACAGCTCGTCAAGAACGGGTTCAAGTTCACGGTCATTGGCTCCACCGGCGGCTTTCTGCGCGAGGGAAACACCACGATCCTGATCGGGATCGAAGAGCCGGAGTTGCCTAACCTGCAAGCCCTGTTCCGCGAGACCTGCCAAAGTCGTGAAGACCTCGTGAATATCATGCCGTTCGACGCAACCTCACCGGGCGGATTCATGCCGTCGCCGGTCAAGGTTCCGGTCGGCGGCGCCGTGATGTTCGTGCTGGACGTCGACCAGTTCCACCGGTTCTAATGCCCGTCCCCACCGAAGCGGACATCCTCGGCAGCGAAGAAACGCTCGCCACCATCGTGCGCACCGTCCAGCGCGGCGCGGTTCATGCCGTACTGCTCTACGGTCAGGCGGGCGGACCGAAGGACGCAATCGCCGAACATCTGGTGCGCGGATGGCTGGGTCGGGCCGACTCTCGCGCGGTGCAGGCGTACGGTCGAGGCAACAATCCGGACGTGCTGGAAATCCGCCCCAGCGATACGAACGACGAAATCTCGGTGCGGCACATCCGCATCGCGCAACGCAAACCGGACGATCCGCTCTCCGTCAGCGAGTTCCTCCGAACGCCTCCTCTCATGAGCGAGCACAAGGTGATTTGGCTCCACGACGCGCACAGGATGCACCCTCGCGCGGCCAACGCGTTGCTCAAAACCCTGGAAGAGCCACCCCCGTTCGGCCGATTTGTCCTCACCACGCCGAGCATCGGAAGCATCTTGCCGACGATCTTGTCTCGCTGCCTCAGCCTGGCGTGCCCGGTGCCGGCACAGGCTCAGCTCGGCGACGTGTTGCTCGGCATCGATCCGGTGCTTCACGGCCTCGCGATGTTGGCTCCGGAAACCCGCGCCCAGCTCCGCGCACAGCCCGAAGCGTTTCGGGACTTGGTGCAGTTCGCCGATCGATTGCCGACCGCCGGTCCGCGCACCGCGTTGGTGCTGGCCGAGCAGTTTCGCGCATTGATCGAACGGGTGGGCAAGGCGATGGGGCTCGAGAAGAAAGGGGCGGCGTTTACGCTGGAACTGCTGGCGTTGCTCACCGCCCGCAATCCGGACGCGCCCGGCGAATGGGCCCAGCACATGACGGAAACGCATCGCCGGATTCGGCAATCGGGCAACGTCGACATTCTCACCGACGCCCTCTTCATCCGCATCATGGGCATTCGGCCCCGGCCCCGTGCGGAAGTGCGCTCACAATCGGAACCGGAAGAGGCACCGCATGCGTAAACCCATTGGCACCGAGAACGGGACGGAAACAATGGTATCGACGGCGGTTAGTACGGGCACGATGGAGGCGAGAGATCGCGCGCAGACGTTTGAGCGCTTGATTCGGGATTCTCACCGCCAAGCGTACAGCCTCGCATACCGACTTACGGGCAATTCTTCGGAGGCCGAAGACTTAGTTCAAGAGGCGTACGTCCGGGCATTCCGATTCTTCGATCGGTACGACAAGAGCCTTCCGTTCCAGAGTTGGCTTTACCGCATCATCTCCAACACCCATATCGACCTCATCCGTCGAAAGGGCCGCCTCAAAACGAGCAGCCTGGATGGCGCCGGTGCGGACGGAACCCAGACCTGGGAAGTCGCCGATTCTGCCCCCAACGTGGAGCAGCGCATCCAAGAAGAAACGATGGATGCCCCGGTCCAATCGGCCCTCAATGAAATGAACTCCGATTTCCGAACCGCAGTCATACTCGCGGATGTCGAAGGTTTGGCGTACGAAGAGGTGGCAGAAATCATGAACACCAGTGTCGGCACCGTTCGGAGCCGCATCCACCGCGGCCGAAAGCAGCTTCGCGACCACTTGCTGAAAAACGCTCCCGATATGTTCCGGAGGTTCAACCATGACGTGTAAGCGTGCGCAGGCCGATCTGAGTGCGTACGTCGACCGCGAGTTGACCGGGCACGCCTCGTTAGAGCTCCGCGACCACTTGTCGCAGTGTGATTCGTGCCGCGAGGAGTACCAATCGCTCGTCTCCCTGAAGCAGTTTCTCGCCGAAGTGCCCACGCCAGAGCCCGATGCGTTCTTCGAAGATCGCCTGGTGACCTGCGTCATGCAGCGGATCGAGCACGAAGCCCAGCCGACGCCGGTCCGGTGGTTCGGAAGCTTTTGGCGCCGCCCCGCATTCACCTTCGCGTCGCTCGCCATCGGCTCAATGGCCGTCACGCTGTTCGTCGTGCAAACGATCGATCGCCAGCGCGCCGACCGCGAGGCGATTGAGGCCAACATCGCCTTCGAAGTGCAACGAGACCAGTTGTACGTGTCCGGTAGCGACCCCCTCGGAGGAGTCCCCGTCATCAATGTTGCGACCGACCTGCAACGTTAACCTGCAACGAATCCGGTCGGTCGGTTTCGTCGCGATGCTCGTCGCGCTTCCCGTGGGACTCCTCGCGTCGCCCGGCTCCGGAGGAAGCGATCGTGCGGAATCGCTCCTGCTCAAGAGCATGCGGCGCGAGCTCTCCGTCAACGTCATCGCCGTCCTCGTGCAGCGAGACCCGTTCGCGGAAGGCTCATTCCAAACTGTCCGGATCGAGCGGAATCGGCAAGGCTGGAACCACTACACCGTACTTGAACCACTCCGGATGCAAGGGATGGAAGCGGTCGACGACGGGTCGCGCCTCAAGCTTTACTTTCCCGACCGCAACCTGATGATCGATCAGGACTCGCCGCTGCTGTTGCCCGATGACGCCGAATGGCGAATGGCCCTCGCGAAGAAGAATTACGAGATTCGCTTCACCCGACCGACCAAAGTCGCCGGTCGCGAGACGAAGTGCATCCGCGCGACGCCCCATGACGCCCGGGTCGCCGAACGCCGCTACTACATCGACGCGAAGACCGGTTACCCGCTTCGACTGGAAATCCTCGAGGGAGACCAGCGTCGCATCCAGTTCGACACCCGCGAGATCCAATTTCCGGAGTCGATCGACACGAACCGTTTCAAGATGAGCCCGGTCGGTACCGCGCGCAAAATGGTTTACCGTCGGCCGCAGAACCTGACCGAGAATGAGGCCAAGGGGAAAGTCGGATTCCATCCGATCGTGCCCGGCACCTTTCCGATGGGGTTCCAGATGCAAGAAATGCAAATGACCTCCGGCGATAGTTGGCGCGCGCTCGTCATGCGGTTGACCGACGGTTTGGTCAAGGTGACCGTATACCAATGGCGCGGCTCGGGACCGGCCCGGGTGCGGGCGATGGACTCCAGCACCGCTGGCGACGCGGGCGAAACCAAGCTACTCGTCGTGTCCGATCTGCCGCCGAGCGTACGAAAGGAGTTTTTGGAAGCGTTTCAACGCGCGGCGCAGCAAATGGCGCGCGCCGAGCATCCCGCCGTGTGGTCGGCCGGGGACTATGGCCTATCTTGGGTCACCGCTTCCGGCCCTCCGGAACCGAGTGCCGCGTGCAATCGGTTCTTCGGAGTATCCCGCGCCATGTTTCCTCTGGGGACCATGGCCAAGACCCTCTTTCCACCACGATCATGAAGCATCCGATTCGCCACCAACGTTCGGTCTATCTCACCATTGCCGCCGGCTTCGGTGTGGGCGCACTGTGCACGGCCGCCGTCCTCAGCGGTAACTCGTTGCCCACCGCCTTCGCCCAGGCCCGCCCGTCCTCGCCAAAGGTCGAGGTGAGCGCGCAGCCGGCACCGCGACCCAGCCTCGCCAAGGTCGGAAGCACGGAAAGCACTGCCGAACTGAAGAACCTGAACGAAAGTTTTGCCAACCTCGCCGAATACGCCGGCGCGGCGGTCGTCGACATTAAGGCCGTGCAAGAGTCGCGCCCGAACGCCAACGGCATGCGCACGCCGCTGGCCGAAGGCACCGGCTCCGGCTTTATCTTTCGGCCCGACGGCTACGTGCTGACGAACGACCACGTCGTCGGCAGCGCGAGCAAGGTCACGGTCACGCTGAAGGATGGCCGCGAGTACGAAGGCAGGGTCACCCGCGCGCCGGAGATGGACATCGCGATCGTCAAGATCGAAGCCAAAGACTTGCCTACGCTCAGCTTCGCCGATAGCCGCAATGTCCGCCCCGGGCAGTTCGCCATGGCACTCGGAGCACCGTTCGGACTGGAAAACACGGTAACCATCGGTCACATCTCCGCCCTGCACCGCGCCGAACGCGTGATCGAGGACAAGGTTTACGCCGATCTCATCCAGACCGATACCGCGATCAACCGCGGGAACTCGGGCGGACCGCTGGTCAATATCGACGGCCAAGTGATCGGCATCAACACCGCCATCTTCAGCCCGAGCGGCACCAGCGCGGGCATCGGCTTCGCCATCCCGAGCAACCAGGCGCAGTTCATCGCCGACATCCTGCTGGAGAAAGGCAAGATCACGCGCAGCTACCTGGGGATTCAGATGGAGTCGCTGAAGGAGTACGAACGCAAGAAGTTCAATGTGGGCGGCGGCGCGCGCGTCACGGCCTTGCCGAACGACGGCCCGGCGTACCTCGGCGGAATCCGCAAAGATGACGTCATTACCAAGGTGGGCGACCGCACGATCGAATCGTCGGTGGACCTGCGCAACGCGATGGTCGTGATTGCGCCCGGTACGAGCGTCAAGGTGGAATACCTGCGCGACGGTCAACGCAAGTCGACCGACGTGAAGCTCGCCACCCCGCCCCCGATGCCGCAACGCCCGCGCATGGAGCGATTCCGACCGAATGAGCTTCCGTTCGACTTCGATCCGGAGATGTTCCAACGGCCGGATCGCGACGACAAGAGCCCGTTCGATGCGCCGCCCAGCGACGGTAAGCCGCGACTCGGCGTGAGCGTCGTGGACCCGTCGGAAGAAATGCGCAAGCAGTTCGAGATTCCGACCGGCACGAAGGGAGCCGTCGTGGCCGCCGTCACGCCCGGTTCCATCGCGTCCACGCTCGGAATGAAAACCGGGGACCTCATTGTGAAGTTTGGCGATCAGACGATTTCGTCCGCCGAGCAGCTCGTGAAGGCGGTCGAAAAGGTCCGCAAGGGCGAAACCGTTTCGGTGAAGTACCTGCGGTATCTTGGTGGCACCAGCACCGTCGAAGCCAGCGTCACGTTCTGACGCCCCTTCCCCGCGCGGTCCGCAGTTGAACCTTCGGACCGCGCGTTTTTTGCGTTTAGAGCCGGTCGAGCACGCCGCGAACGTCATCGGACGACGGCACGCCCGGCACCGCGGTCGGGGTGACTCCGCACAGCACGAGGTGCACCGGACAGCCGGCCCGTCGACCGGCCTCGATATCGGTATCCATGCGGTCACCGACCACCAGGGTTCGCGACGGTTCCACGCCCAGTGATTGCATCGCGAGCTGGATGAGGTCCGGATTCGGCTTCCCGATCACATGCGGCTCAACTCCGGAGGCGGCAGTCACGGCCGCGACAATACTGCCTGCGCCGGGGATCAGTTGGCCGCCGTCGAGGGGATAGGTCGTATCGGCGTTGGTGGCCACGTACTGCGATCCGGCGCGGATGTGCGCCATCGCAGCCTCCAGTCGGCGGTAATGAAACTCTCGGTCGAGACCCACGATCACCGCGTCCACGCGGTCTCCGGCCTCGCCCACGTACACCTCGTGTTCGCAGAGCGTTTGCACCAGGCCCGCTTCGCCCACCACGTAGACCGTCTTTACGCCGATGGACCGAACGTAGCGCGCGACCCCGTACGCCGTGCCGAACGTCTGCTCGGGCTCGGCCGGAAAGCCGAGCGCACAGAGCTTTTCGGCAAACTGCACCCGAGTGCGGGTCGAGTTGTTGGTGACGTATCCCACGCGCACCCCCAGTTGCACGAGCTCGCGGACGGTTTCCGGCGCGTGCGGAATGGCAGTTTCACCGCGATACAGCGTTCCGTCCAGATCAAAAAGTACGGCGTCAAAACCCATGTTTGGACTCCGCGGGGAGACTAGACACGTCGTTGCAACACGTACTCGGCGACCGCCTCTAGCACATCGCGACTGCCGCTCGCCGGAATCTCGCGCAATGCCGCGAGTGCCGTATCCACGTGCCAGATCGCGAGGGATTCGCAGCGGGCAAACGCGTTCCGAGTGTCCATCCAGCCCGCGATCATGCGGATTTCGTCCTCCGACGCGCCGTTACCGAAGCGATGGCGGGCGATGGCGCCCTCGGCCTCCGACAGATTCTCGCGCAGGTAAATCAGCGGCAGCGTCATTTGGCCATCGCGGAAGTCGGTGCCGGTTGCCTTGCCCGTGCGGTGGTCGCCGCGATAATCCAGCAAGTCGTCGACAATCTGGAAGGCGAAGCCGACGTGATAGCCGAACGTGCGAAGAGCGGCTCGCACCGACTCGGGCGCGTGGGTGACCAGCGCACCCAACTCGCAGCACACTTCCACAAAGCGGGCGGTCTTTCCTCCCACGATCGCGTTGTATTCGTCCTCGGAGAGGTCAAATCGTCCGCGAACCGAAACCTCCTGCACTTCGCTCTCCGACATCGCCACGACCGCGTTGCTGACGGCCTGAATGGTCGGGATGTCGGCATCGTTCGCCAGGATCGCCATCGCCTTGGCCAAGAGTACGTCGCCGCTGAGGATGGCCGTCGTGTTGCCGAACTCGGCCGCGGCGGTGGGGCGCCCGCGCCGGGTCCGCGCCTCGTCGATCACGTCATCGTGAATGAGGGTCGCCATGTGGATCATCTCCACGGCGGCCCCGAGTTCCACGACTCGGGCCGAGTTGAACGGCAGTTGGGTTGCCTTTGCGCAGAGCGACACGAGGGCGGGCCGAAGCCGTTTGCCGCCCGCCTCGAGGGTCAGGCGCGCGACTTGCTCCACCGCGTCCGTGCGACTCGCGATGAGTCGACGAAGCTCAGTTTCGACGGTGGCCACTTCGTCGGCCAATTGACCGAGCAGGTGAATATCGAGGTGGCGGGTGGCCAGAAGTTCTTGGGCGGTTGCGGTCATGCCTTTCTTCCGTAATGGATGCAGATATTGCCGAACATCCGATCCTGCGTGACGATCTCGGAAAAGCCGGCGCTCCGCATTGAGTCGGCAAGTTGCTCGCGGGTCCAAAAGCGTTCGGTACTTTCGGGCAGGTACGTGTATGCGGTCTTGGCGCCGACCCATGCTCCCAACCTCGGCACCACAGACTTGAAGAGGAATCGCGACAGGGCCCGCATGGGGACCGATCGCGGCATTGCCATATCAATGGAGACAAATCGTCCGCCCGAGCGCAGCACCCGCGCGATTTCGCGATGCGCAGCGTCGATATCGGGCACGTTGCGGATGCCCCAACCTACCGTCACGGCGTCGCATTGGGCCGTACCGACGGGGAGTTGGATCGCATCGGCTTGGACCAGCGGATCGGTGAACTTTCGGGCCGCCACCGACAGCATCGGAACGGTGAGGTCGAGCCCGATGACGGTGCCACTCGCGCCGACGGCTTGGCGAAGGAGCGGGAGAAAGTCGCCGGTGCCGGTGCACAGGTCGAGGGCAATTTGGCCGGGCTCGAGCTGCAACATTCGCACCGCTTCCGCGCGCCACACCTGGTCGCGGGAGAGCGACATCAGCCGGTTCAGACCATCGTAGCGCGGCGCAATCTCGGAAAACATGGCCTGAACGGCGGCGCGCTTCGCGTCCCCGGTCAGGTTCCAGATGGCATCCGTTGCCGGTGGTTCCACGGCGTTCGTTCCGGCCATTGCTGAAGTGAATATACCCGTCACATCGCCTGAACCATTGAAATTTCAGAAAACTTTGAAAGTCTAGGACTTTTGGATCGCATCGTCCAGCTCGGCCTGCGCTTCGCGAAGCTCGCGCAGGTTCGCCAGCGCCGCGTCGAGTTGCGCTACCCGAGGCTCTCCGCCCAGCTCGCGAACCGACGTGTACAGGTCGGCGAGGCGTTCCCGCATCGCTTCGATGCGCGCCACCGCCCCGCGCGCGGCATCGGCACTATCGAACAGTTTCGCGTATTCGGCCCGACGCTGGCCCACCCGGCGCAAGAACGGACGCATCTCGAGAAACGCGTCGTGCATGGCCTCATCAATGCCCCGCAGCGACTGGACCCGAATCTCGCGCAGCTGCCCCGATTGCGCCATCGCGCGCCACCGTTCGTTGTTGAGGAGTTCGCGCGATTCAACCGCCAACCGCGCGAGATCGTCGGCGGCCCGCGCGACATCCGGATGCAATCGCTTGCCGAGCGAGCCCCGCGCCACGATATCGCGCAACTCTTCGCAGATCGCGCGGGCGTGCGGGTTGCGCGTGGCACCGTACCAAGATTGATTTCGGAATCGGAGCTGAAGCCAACTCACCATGGATTCCCACACCGCCTTAGCCGCACCAAAGCCGATGATGAGCAGGAACCACGTCCCCCGCCGAAACATCGCCCACCACGCGATCACCGCGATGAGCGCCGGTACCACCAGCCGCACCACGTCATTCCGAAGAAATGCCGTCCAGCCCTCGCGATCGCGTGGATCATTGAGGTAGGTCTCGAGGTGCCGGACATCCACGGGAACCATTGACCCCTCTATTGTGTCGCCAGTCGGGTCGCGTACCGGGTCAGAAGCCGTACTTTTGGTGCCATGCCCACAGGACGCACGCGACCATGCCGCCGCCAAGACCGATCGATCCGAAGCTCGCAACGTCCCCCACTCGGTAGTTGCCGCGCGGCGAACTGACCGCGATCGGAAACGGCTTCCACGTGTACCAGCTTCGGACCCAATCGCCGAAGCCACCGGGCCAACTCTTTCCGAGCAGGAGGAGGACGCCGATGGCGAAAATCACACTTCCAAGTGCCACGAGCAGGATGGCATCGCGGCGTTCGCGCTGAAACTCGGGATCGTGCATGGTTGCGGTGTCCAGCCGGAGATGAGGTTTATCCTTGGGGTCGAGGGGTGAAGTCCGATGTGGCGGTGACCCGCAGGCAGAACGCCGCCATCAGCTTCGCGCAGTGTTCGATATCCATGAGGTCCAAGACCTCGCAGGGCGAGTGCATGTAGCGCAGCGGTACCCCCATGATGCCGACCGCCATGCCCGCGCGGTTGACCTGCATCGCATTCCCGTCGGTGCCGGTACCACCGGCTTCAACATCCACTTGGTACGGCAGATTCTCGGCCTTGGCCGCCGCCAATATCTCGCGGAACACCACGGGACTCGCGTTGGCCCCGCGCATGACGCTCGGCCCCTTGCCCACGTAAAGCCGCCCGTACTTCTGCTCCAAAATCCCGGGCGTATCGTTGGCGTGGTTCACGTCCACGGCGATGCCGACCTGCGGATTGATGCCGTACGCCGCCGTCTTGGCTCCGCGCAAGCCAATCTCCTCCTGAACGGTCGCGACCGCGAAGACCCCAACGTTCGGGTCCAAGCGACCGCTTTCGCGGATCAATCGCAGGGCTTCGGCCACGATAAACGTGCCCATCTTGTTGTCGAATCCGCGGGCGGTGGCCAGGGTTCCGACCAATTGCTGAAACTCCCATTGGTAGGTCACCGGATCGCCAAGCTCGACCAGCCGCTCGGCGTGCTCGCGGGTGGACACGCCGATGTCGATCCAGAGGTCATGCACATCGGGTCGACGCTTCTTTTCCTCATCGGTCAAGAGGTGAATCGCCTTGCGCCCGATGACGCCCGCGATCGGTCCGTTGGCGGTGTGGACCCAGACGCGTTGCCCCACCATCATCGTCGGATCGTGTCCGCCGACGGTTTTGAAGAACAACAAGCCCTCGTCGTTGACGTAATGGATGACGAATCCGATCTCGTCCATGTGGCCCGCGAGCATGATTCGCATCGGCGCTTCCGGGTGGATCGCGGCGATCACGTTGCCGTGAAGGTCGGTGGTGACGGAATCGGCAATCGGGGCCAAGCGTTGGCGATAGAGCTCGGCAACCCGTTCCTCGTAACCGCTGGGTGACGGCGTGTTCACCAGCTCAATGAGAAAGTCTAGCGAAAGATCCTGCATCGTTCAATATCCAAAGGGCGACCGCAACCGACCGCCTCAGAAACATTACCGGAAGCGATCACATCCGCCGGGCGCGGGCACGGATGAGAATGGCCGCGCTGTTGAGCACCAGCAGTAACGCAATCAGCACCACGATGGCCCCGGCCGCCGCTTCCTGAAACCCCTTTTGCGGCCGCGAGGTCCAGTCGAAAATCTGAATGGGCAACACGGTGAACTTGGACGCGGGGCTATTGGGCGTAAAGGAGATGAACGTTACCGCTCCGATGGTGATCAGCGGGGCCGACTCGCCGATGGCCCGCGACAAGCTTAGGATGATGCCCGTCATGATCCCCGGCAGGGCGGCCGGGATCACTTGAAATCGAATCGTTTGCCATCGGGTCGCGCCGAGGCCGTAGCTCGCCTCCCGGATCGTTCGCGGAACGGCGCGCAACGCCTCCTGCGTCACGATGATGATCATCGGCAGGATGAGCAGCGACATCGTGAGCGCTCCGGCGAGAACGCTGCGGTCCAGCTTGGCGGCCCGCACAAAGACCTCGAGACCGAGCAATCCGTAGACGATGCTCGGGACGCCGGCCAGGTTCGAGATGTTGAGCTGGATGAATGACGACAGCTTAGAATCGCGAATCTTGTACTCTTCGAGGTAAACCGCCGCCGCGATCCCGATCGGGATCGAAATGACCGCCGTGAGCCCGACGACCCAGAGGCTGCCGTAGATCGCCGCCTTGACCCCCGCCTGGTTCGGGAGTCGCGACGGGAAGGACGTCAGGAATTGCGGCGTGACTTTGCCGATGCCGCCTTGGAAAATCGTCCAGAGCAAGCCGATCAGCACCGCTGCCGCGACGAGCACCGCGAACATGCACAGTGCGCCAAATAGCCCACTCTTGAACTTGCGAAACTTGCGGTAGCCGGTCGGTGACATCAGACGTACACCTTGCGGTACTTCCGCACCAGCCACTGTGCGAGGATGTTGAGGCTAAACGTGACGACGAACAGCGCGGCACCGACCGCAAACACGGTCAGGCTCTCCACGCTTCCCGACGGCGTGTCGCCCTTGCTGACCTGCACGATGTACGCCGTCATGGTTTCGATGCTCTGGCGGTAATCGGTGGTGAGCGTCGGGCGTTGGCCGGCCGCCAACGATACCGCCATTGTCTCACCGATCGCGCGCGAAATCGCGAGGATGAACCCCGCCATGATGCCGGACAGCGCGCTCGGCAGCACGATGCGCATCGTGACCTCCAGTTTGGTGGAGCCAAGTCCGTAGCCACCCTCGCGCAGGCCGCGCGGTACGGCGGAGATCGCGTCTTCGCACAGCGACGAAACCAACGGCAAGATCATGATGCCAACCACGATGGAGCCGGACAACGCATTGAAGATTTGGAGGTCTGGGATGACCTTGCGCAGTAGCGGCGTCAGGTGGATGAGCGCCACGTAACCGTAGACCACGGTCGGGATGCCCGCGAGCAATTCCAGCACCGGCTTGACGATGCGTCGCACCTGCGGCTGCGCGTATTCGGCCAGGTAGATGGCCGTGAGAAGCCCCAGCGGAACCGCCACCACGCATGCGCCGACCGTGATGAGCAAGGTTCCGCACACCAGCGGCAGCACCCCGAACTTGGGGTCCAAAAAGTTCGGACTCCACTCGGTGCCGGTGAGGAATTCGCCGAGCGACACCTTGGTCTTGGTGAAGAACTCCACCGCCTGGGTGCCGAGCGTGAGGATGATGCCGATCGTAGTGGCGATGCTGATCGCGGCGCACAAAAAGCAAACCGCCCGGATCACGCGCTCGTGCGGCAACCGGGTCGGTACGCCGTCCACCGGGCGGGTGGGCGGGGCGGGAGAGGCCTTAGCCAAGGGCGGCCTCTCCGACGTGACGAAAGATCATGCGCGTGATGACCTTACTGCTTCGGCGTTTCTTTCGTCAGATCGACGACCGACGCTCCGGTCGGAGCGCCGCTAAACGTGGAGCCGACGACGCCCTTCTCCACACGTTCGCGGGCGGCGGCGTACGCATCGTCCGGCAAGACCACGCCGTCGGCCGACGGAATCAGGTCTTTGGCCTTGTCGAGTACGAACGTGAGGAACGCCTTGACTTCCGGTCGATCCAGCGATTTCTTGTTCACGTACAGGAACAGCGGTCGCGACAGCGGCGCGTACGTGCCGTTTGCGATCGTTTCGGTCGTCGGTTCCACCGGACCCTTTCCGCCGTCGACCTTGACCGCCGTCAGCTTGTCCTTGTTGAGGTCGTAGTACGCGAATCCGAAGTAGCCGAGCGAGAACTTGTCGCCCGCCACGCCTTGCACGAGGACGTTATCGTCCTCGCTCGGTTGATAATCCTTGCGGCTGTTGCCCTTCTTGCCGCAGATGACCTCCGTGAAGTAATCGAACGTGCCGCTGTCCGTGCCCGGGCCGTACAGCTTGATCGGCTCGGCCGGGAAGTCCGATCGGACGTCTTTCCACGTCTTCACCTTCGTATCGGCGGCCCAAATCCGCTTGAGCTCGTCGACCGTGAGGGTCGTGGCGAAGGTGTTTTCCTTGTTCACCACGATGGACAGGCCATCGAACGAGATCGGCACTTCGACGAACTCGACGCCCTTTTCCTTGGCAGCCGCGATCTCTTCGGCCTCGATCGGTCGCGAGGCGCCGGCGATGTCGATTTCTCCCGACGTGAACTTCTTGAATCCGCCGCCCGTGCCGCTTTGCGCGACGATGACCTTGACGCCATCATTCTCCTTGCCGAACTCTTCGCCGAATGCTTCCGAGAACGGAGCGACCGTGCTGGAGCCGTCCACGCTGATCGTGCCGCTCAGCTTGGCAGTGTTGGCGCCGCCACCCTTACCCTCCGTTCCGGAGTTATCCGTAGGTTCCGACGAGGTGCATCCCTGCAACCCCATCGCCAACACGACGAGTGCAAACGCGCTCATGTAAATCTTTCGCATGGTTTTCTCCTGCCCCCAAGAGCGATTGAACCTTACTGAGCCAGCGTTAAGGGAGTGTTAAGAACATTGTTCCGCGAAGTTGGCTAGACTTCCGTTCCGATACGATGCGCCGAGAATGGACCCAAGCCCTGCGCGAGCGGAACTGGCCGCAGCTCGAGCGGTGGATCAAGCAAGACGCCGACCCGTCGCTGGCCACCACGCTGGCCGAAGCCGCCGACGCGTTTGATGCCAAACCGGACCGCCGGGCGATCAAGCGACTGCTGTTTCTGCTGGAGCAACGCGGGATTCGCCCCGACGCTCGCCCGGATGCGGCAACGTCTGAATCCGCTACCGCCGAGCCCGCGGTGCCGTCCGTGTGGCTGCTGCGACCCGGCGTCGCGCAAACCGATTTCGCCATCTTTGAGGCCGAAACTACCGTTTTTCGTACCGTCACGATTCACGGGCGTGCAATCACCCGGGCAAGTCAGCGGTCGGTTACCGAAGCCCCGACCGTGTCCGATGCCGTGCCATTTCCGTACAACGTGTTCTGCCGGCGTTTTCGCGACGCCCGGGCCGCGACCGATCGTTTGCCGCTGATTTGCGGAAGTTGGCGCGACCATCTGCACGCAACCGAGGCGACGGACTCGCACCCGGCCGACGCCATCCCGGCGGGAGAAATCAGCGATGCCGACGCGATTCGGGCGATCGTTTTCGGAGATTCCGACCTCGCCCGATGGCGACTGGAGCTCGGCGTAGTCGCCCCGCTGGCCGTCGAAATCAGCCAGTTAACGCCCGAAAATTTACAAGATCGTAAACATCTCAACGGCCTGTTCGCCCGGGCCGCGGTGCCATTGGCCACCGACGAATGGCGCGCCGAGCACCGGCAGCGACTGTCCGACCTGCTGTGGTTCCGCGACCGGACCGATCCGGATTCGGCGGCTCCGATTCGGGAGGTCCGGGACGAGCTGACGGCGAACGGGGCGGATTCGGGCTACGTGCGCGCGCTCGTCGAAAAGACGTTCTTCCTCTTCCTTCAGAGCCTGCGCGCGCAACGCGAAGGTTCCGGGCAATCCGCCGCCCGAAGCCGCGATCGGAAGGGCAAAAGGTGAAGCGGCTCGCCGCATCGCTGGCGTTTGCCGTAGGCCTGGCCGGAGCCGCGACCTTCGCATACGGCGTGGCGGTCGGTCGACGGCGCCTCGTACTGCGCGACCACGCCCTCGCGATTCCGGACTGGCCGCCACAGCTCAACGGTCTGCGTATCGCGCTGGTCGCGGATTTTCACCTCAAAAACCGGGTCAGCGGCGAGCTCTCGCATCAGGCGATCGCGCTGGCGATTCGGTCGGAGCCGGACGTTTTGGTCTTGGCCGGCGACTTCGTGGATCGCTGGTACGACAACTCGCCGGGTCTGGTGGATGATCTGCTCACCCCGCTGGCCGCCCTCAACTTGCCGGTGATCGCGGTGCCCGGGAATCACGACTACTTTCGCGGCACTCCGGACGCGCTAGCCGAGAGTTGCGCCCGGTACGGCATTCACTGGTTGGTCAATGCCTCGGTTACGGTGACTACCCGGCGGGGCGAGGTTCAGTTCCTCGGGCTGGATAGTGCCCGGTTTGAGCGAGGGGAACCGGAGCGGGTGCGCGACCTCGACCCGGACATCGCCCGGATCGTCGTTTGGCACGAACCGGACGCGGTGGACCAGCTTCCGGCGGGCGCGCACCTGATGCTGAGTGGGCATTCGCACGGCGGACAGTTCGTATTTCCGGGCGGATTCGCGCCGGTTCACAGCAAGTTGGGGCGGCGGTACGTGCGCGGCTACTACCCGCAGGCGCCGACGCCGATCTTTGTGACGCCGGGGGTCGGCACGACCTTTCTGCCCGCCCGACTGAACTGCCCGCCGGAAGTCTCACGCCTGACCCTGCGCCGCGCGTGAACTTTGCCACGCGACGCAATCGGTGATAGCCCGTCGGAGTTCGGATTGACGGATCGGCTTGCTCAGGTAGTCGTCCATCCCGACCTCCATGCAGCGCGCCCGATCTGATTCCATGGCGTGGGCGGTGACCGCTACGATGCGCGGCCGATACCGGATCAGACCTTCCTCCTCGCGCGCCCGAATCGCGGCGGTCGTCTGGTGCCCGTCGAGGCCAGGCATTTGGATGTCCATCAGGATCAGATCGAATTCCGCCGAATCGACCTTCACCAACGCTTGCTCCCCGTCTTCTGCCACCGTGACGTCACAACCGAGTTTTGCAAGGGCCTCGCAGGTGACCAGCCGATTGACCGCATTGTCTTCTACCAGTAGCACCCGCAACCCGGTGGGAAGGGGCGCATCGGGTGCGCGCGTCTCGACGCCGGCATCCGTCGGAAAAATCGGGATGAGAACGCGGAACAGGGTGCCCGCCCCGACCTCGCTCTCGAGTTCGATTCGCCCTTGCATCAGGTCGACCAGTTGCCTGACGATGGTAAGCCCTAGCCCGGTGCCGCCGTACTTTCGGCTGGTCGAGCCATCGGCCTGGGTAAAGCTATCGAACACCGCCGCCTGCCGATCAGGCGGAATCCCCACACCGGAGTCTTCGACCTCCAGCACCACGCCCTCGTCATCCGGATACAGCCGGACCAAGACCGCCCCGTCGTCGGTGAACTTGATCGCGTTCGAAATGAGGTTCCCCAGCACCTGACGGATGCGAAGCGCGTCGCCAAGGTACGCCGGCGCGATGAACTGGTCCACCTCAACTGTCAGCGCAATCCCCTTGCGCATGGCTCCGGCCAAAGCCCCGGCCGTGACCGACCGCACGCACTCGCGCAGGTCGAACGGTCGCGCTTCGAGTTCCAGCCTTCCCGCCTCGATCTTGCTCACGTCAAGGATGTCGTTGATGACGCCGAGCAAGGTGTCGGCGCTCGTTTGCATCAGCCGCAGGTATTTGCGCTGGGGTTCGGTCAGAGCCGTTTGGCTGAGAAGTTCGGCCATCCCGATAACGCCGTTGAGCGGGGTCCGGATTTCGTGGCTCATATTCGCCAGAAACGCCGTCTTCATGAGGCTGGCGCGATGCGCTTCGGCAATTGCCTCGTTCAGCCGGTCCTCGCGCTGGCGATTTTCGATGGCCACCCGCACCATCGTGCCGACGTCCACCAACAGGTCCAACTCTTCTTGGACCGGGCGTCGCGTTTCTCGGAAGTACACCGCGAACGTGGCGAGGCAAGTGTCGTTGGTCCCGAGAACGGGCCGAGACCAACACGCCTGCACGCCGAGGGCATTGGCGAGCCACCGATGTTCGTTCCAGAGCGAACTCGTCGCGATGTCGGAGACGAACACGGGTCGCCGATGGTAGACCGCCGCGCCGCACGATCCCGCATTGGCGGTCGCCACCGACCCGACCAACGATCGGCCATACAGTTCCGGCAGGCTCTGCGCGACGACCGCCGACACGGTGAGGTCGGAGATGAGCAAGACGCTGCTCATGGAGCCCGAGATGGCAAACTCCACCACGTCGTTGATCGCCTGCAACACTTCGGTCAGCGGCCGACCTTCGGCCAAGAGCCGCATTGCCCGCGCTTGGAGAGCCGACTGTCGTTCGCGCTTCCGCCGGTCGCGCAGTTCCGCTTCGAGCTCGCTGGCCAGTTGCCGCGCCTCGATCTGTTCCATGACGAGCCGCCCGAGCTTCTGCAGGGCATCGAGTACGGCCGGCGGATAATCACGTGGCCGCTGATCAATGGCGCACAGCGCTCCGAGCACGTGACCCGAGCGAGTCAGAAGCGGAACTCCGAGGTACGACCGCACCACGCCGTCTTCGACCAGCGGATTGTGGGCAAACCGCGCATCCTCGGTGGCGTCGCGCACGTGCAACGGCTTCGGGTTTGGAATCATGTGCGCGCAAAAACTCACGTCGCGCGTGGTTTCGCGCGCGTCGAGCCCGATGTGCGACTTCAGAAACTGGCGATCATCTTCGACGAGGGAGATGAGCGCGATTGGCGTCTCGCAAATGGCCGACACGAGACGGGCGATATCGTCAAAGGGTGCCTCCTCGGGGGTGTCGAGGAGGTTGAGTTGACGCAACGCACGCAGACGCTCCGCTTCCTGAGCCGGGGGAAGCGTGGGGGCGGGCAGGGGTACAGAACCGTTGCGCAAGATGAACCTCCGATGATGTGAGACGGTCTTACATCACGTCCATTATCGGCGATTTTTGCGGAGTTCCGATACGGAGTCGCACGTTTCTGGGTCTTGACCGGACGGTATCTTGCAAACGTGCCCCTGTAGCTCAGCGGATAGAGCAACCGCCTTCTAAGCGGTCGGTCGCTGGTTCGATTCCAGTCGGGGGCGCCACCATTTTTGGGGCGGCGCGTCACCCGTTGTAGATGACGCGCTTGACCACCTGGATCGTCCGGGCGGCGTCGCCTGTCGCCTGCGCCGCGTGAAGCTGGTCGCGTTGCGCGTAGATGCGCAGCGCCTTCTTCATGCAGTTCGCGAAAAACTCGCGCGAGAGGGCCATCGATTCGACCTGTTCGGTGCGGTACGTGAACTGATCTTCGCCGTACCAGCCTTCGTAGCCGGTATCCACCGCCGCGTAGCAGAACTCCACGAGTCGCCAGATGTCATCCGTACCCGCGATACGATCCTCGTCGTTGCTGTTGTACTTTGCCCCGTTGATATGGAAGTTGGCGATGGGCAGCCCGAACGTTTTGAGGGTGTAGAGCGAATCGGCGGGCGTATTGCCGACCATCTGCTCGTGGCCGTAGTCGATCGCCACGCCCATCACGGTTTTGCCAAGGTTCCGGTTTACTTCGAGGCACACGAGTGCCGCCTTGGCCACCGTGTTGGTGATCATGTTCATCTCGCGCGGCTCCTTTTGCTTCGGTTCGGTACCAAACTTCAGGCCGAGCGCATCGCACTTAGCTGCAATCTCGGTGCAGGCATCCACGAACCACCGCAATCGCTGGCCGTAATCCACCTCGAAGTGGTAGTCCCACCCGTCGGAACCCGGCCAGTAGCCACAGCTCACGCAGCCGATCTCCCGCGCGATCTCCACTCCGAGCAGAATCTGCTCCAGCGCGACTTTTCGCATCCCGGCATCCGGGTGCGTCACCGCTCCGAACTTGAACTTGGGATGCGTCCACGTGTTGAAGTTCATGTTCGTCGGGGCGACCGCGTGCGTGCGCAGCGCCTCCGTAATCGCGGCGATCTTGGCGGAGTCGCGCGCGCCGTGATCGTCCAAGAAGACAACATCGTGGAACTCCACGCCGTCGATGCCGGCCTCGCGCACGCGGCGAATCTGGGCCGCCACTGAGTCATCGAAGTCCGGCTTGTCGGCGTCGTACCCGGCGGGAGCAAAGCGGTCGGCAAACATTCCGGCGCACCAGTGCCCGGCGGCGAAGCGAATGTCGAACGCACGCAGAAACTCGGTGACGCGATCCCCTTCTAGGTAGCCCGCGAATTCGTGATTGAGCCGGTCGAGAGTCGACGGTGACAGTTCCATGGCGATGTTAGCCTACCGAAACAAGTCATTCGGGCGGGCTTGTTTTGGCGGGGGGAACGAAGATCAGCCAACTCCCACCTTCCGAATCCGCCCAGGTTACGCCGAGTTCATATCGCCCGGGTCCCTCATTCGGAATGCCGGGGAACGAGACGGCCAATCTCGCGCGCCGGGAACCAGAGAACCGAACCTTGAACGGCAGTTGGCGTACCGTGGCCGGGCCTTGCAAGCTCACGATGACGTCCAGTTCGTCGGGCTCTTCTGTCGTTCGCTCGAACAAGGCCGCAAGCGAAAACTCGCCCCCGACCCAGGCAAGCTCCGGGTCTGTCAGTTCGATCCGTTCGACTAATGCTCCGAGAGCCACCTCGTTGGTGTTCGGATCCACGAGGTAGCCCCGACAAGCCAGCAGGTACCGAATCAGCACGGGTTGACTATAGAACAAAAAATCCCGGCCTCAGGGCCAGGATTTCCAGATGTCGACACGGCCCCGGTAGTCCGAGTTGGCGGCGAGCCCATCAACTCGAGAATCTTTTCGTACGCCTCTGAATCCTGCCCGTTGGATGCCACGAAGGCGCGAAACGCTCGCGTCCGCTCCGGCGACGCCGGGATGGCGTCCAGCAACTCGAGCGGAAAGAATCGACCCAAAACGTCTCGAAAAGCCCGGCCCGCGGCCGATTGCGTTTCCCGAATGCGCGACTCAAACAATTCCCATTCCATGTGATTCACTTACTTAGACCGCAGAACGAGCGAATGACAACCATTATTCTGATTATTGGGATCAATTTCTTGAAATCCTGCGGCAACGTAGGCAGAAAGGGCTCCCGGAAGCGCACAGTCGACCCGAAGCACCGTTGTTCGGAACGTGTAAAGCATCCAGGTCACGAGCGGCGGGATGGCCAACGGAAGTGCCCCGGCCTGTTCCCAACTGGGATTCTTGACCAGCAGTTCAATGTTGACCGCCGGCTCGCGCAGATCGAAAACGTACGTGATTTGAGCTATGAACCTGATGTCAGCGTGTTCATGGAATGCGAGATTTTCCACCACGTCGCGGTCCGCTTCGCTCCGATTCCAAATCGGAAGCGTCAGGAGGTGAAGCTGGTCGTTGAGGCGGTTGAGCCGATTCCCACCCGCGTCTTGCAGTTCCGAAACGATCCATTCAGTCCAACGGTTGCGAATCGCCTCGCACTCCGCGTCCCCAATCTCCTCAACCTCCACGCGTGACATTCTATCCATCGCCTGCCGACCGGTTCACTCGGTAAAGTGCGTGCAGATGGATGCCACGCAATACTTCGTCGTGATGCCCGACGGGCAAAAGTACGGGCCCGCCGATGTGGCGACCCTCAGTCAGTGGGCGGTCGACCAACGCCTCGCGCCGCACAGCACATTGGAGAACGCCACCACTGGCGAAAAGTTGGCGGCATCCTCGGTGCCGGGCATCCAGTTCGGGCCGCCGACCGCCCCGGCCGCCCCATCCATGCCGACGGCAAACTACCCGCGTCCGAACGACGCCCAGTACGGTGCGCCGCAGCCAACGTATCCGGCCTACACCGGTCACGCAAACTCGAGCGACGACGATAAGTCGTGGCTTTGGGGCCTGCTGTGCGGCATTGGCGCGGTGGTTCTCGTCCTGTGGATCGGCATCGGTGGCCTGATCCTCGGTATCCCCGCGTTCCGGTTTGGACTCGCCGCGTGGAACAACGGCCAGCGCGGCAAAGGACTCTTCGGCATGATTCTTGGTGCCATCGCGATTGCCCTCTGGTTGCTTGGCATCGTCCTCTCGCGAATGGATATTTAGACCTTCGCCGTCCGCCACTTCCCGGCGCGCCACGCCCAGATGGACAGCGCGCCCTGCACAAACTGGGTGGCCGACATCGCCAGCCATGCGCCGGTACTGCCCATCGCCGCCCCCCAAGGCAGCGAGATGGGCCCGAGAATGGCAAACCCCGTCGGCAACGTGAGGATAAACGCCAGCGGCACCCGCAGTCCCCACAGCGACCAAATCGCGATCCAAAGCGGGCGCTTGGTATCACCGGCCCCCTGCATTGCGCCCATCAGCACCATCGCGTAGCTAAAGAAGATCTCGGTGGCGCACAGCCACTGAATCAGGCTCACTGCCTCCCGTTCGATCAGCGGTTTCCCAGGGAGCATCCCGTGCGCGATCGGCTGCGCAAGCAGGAACACGGGGCCGCACAGCACGATCGTCACGGCCGCCGACCAGTGCGCGGCGGTCCATGCAAGTCGACTTGCCCGGTCGGGATCGCCCATCCCGAGGCTTTGGCCCACCAAAGCCCCGGCCGCTGCCGAAAGTCCAAACGCGGGCATGAACATCACCGATTCGATGGCGAACGCCACCGACATCGCCGCCGTCGCTTCGCTGCCGTTTTCCACCAGCTTCACCGCGAGGCTAAACGCAGTGAGCGAGAACACCCGCAGGATCGACATCACGCCCGCCGGAATCGCGATCGCCATGATGCGCTTGACCCACGGCCAACCCGGAAGCGCGAGCCGTTGGACTCCGCCGAGCGGAGTCCGGCTGACGTACGGCACGTACGCCAACATCGCGAGGATGGAGCTGAGCGAAATCGCCAGTCCTGCCCCGGCGAGCCCCAGTCCGGCACCGGGCAACGTCACACCGCCCAGGTTTCGCGCCGGAAAAATGAGCATGTAGTTGAGCACGATGTGGAGCAAAATCTGCACTCCGCTGATCACCATCGGGCTCTTGGTGTCTCCGACGCCGCGTAACGCGCCCGCGAGACTTTGAATCACGAACACGGCCGGCAACCCGATCGCGTACATCCGCACGAAGGCGGTCATCTCGCGGATGGCATCCGGATTGTCGGCCCGAATGAGCGCGATCGACGCCGGTTCAGCGAGCAGAGCGGTAACCGCCATGCAGATAAAACCCGCAACGATGGCGAGCCGGAACCCTTGCCGGTGGGCGCGCCGGTACTCCGCCGGACGTTCCGCGCCGAACGCACGACTCACGATCGCCGTAATCCCCGTGCCAAACGAGATCGCGATCGAAAACATGAGGAACAGCACGTTGATCGCGGCACCATGCGCAGTCAGTGCGGAATCATCCAGCGAGCCGAGAAAGAGCCGGTCGAGGAGCTGATTCACCACCTGAAGCGAGTTCAGCGCGACCGCCGGCCACGCCAACGTCCACACGATCTGCGATGCGTTGGGAGTGCCGGAGGTGGTGACGGCAATCGGACGCATCTCCGGTGAGGGTACCAGTCGGCCCGAACGCACCTAGGACGGTCCTGGATCTTGAACCCGGTCGGGACGCGACCACACGTACCAGCTCACCCCGAGGCCGCACGCGAGTACAAACCCGATGCATCCCGCCGCTTCGAATGGAGGCAAGACCTGAATGGCGCGATAAACACTGCCGATCATCGAGAGCCACAGCACGACGATGATCAGCCACTTCGTGGGCCGCTTGATCGCGCCGTGGCGGTCCCAGTCTTGAAGTACCGGGCCGATGACCGGGCGGCTGAGAAGCCATCCCTCCAGTTGGGCGTTGCTCCGGCGAAAGCAGTGGAGCGCGAGAATAAAGAAAATCGTCCCGGGCATCACCGGCAGAATCAAACCGACGTACCCCAGCCCGAGCATGAGGAGCCCGAGAACGAGATAAACCGGCCGCGCGAGACGGTTCGCCACCGCTCGTGTCTGCATAGATTCATTATGCGCCGCGGGTCCTGACGAATCCTTGCCTAGAATGACGGCCCGTCGCGCTCGATCCGGGCGATAAAGTCCGGCTTTCGAATGGCCCGAAACGCGCCTGCCGCGATCATTTCGTCGTTCGCCCGCTGACTGCTGGAGATGCCGATGCACCGGGCCGGACCGGCACCGAGGAGCGCCCGCAGCACGTCAATGCCACGAAAGTTGCCCAAAAGATAGAAGTCCAAAAAGGCGACGTCGTAACGGGCAAGGTGGATCGGGACGTCGCGGTTGGCCCAAAGTCCGACGGATTCCTCCGGGGTGAGCGATCGAAATCCGACGACCGCATCCACGGCATAGCCCGCGGATTCCAGCCGTTGGCGCAGAGTCAACACGAGCGGAACGTAATCTTCGACGACAAGGATCCGCGCGGGCGGCGCGGGCACCCCTATCTCAGTGATCCAATCAAGTTGCATTTACTGTACCGGAAAAGTGTGATTGTCGCAAACGGGTCATTCTGCCAAGTTATAGGGTAGTTAACCGGACGAAGCCATTCTGAGCGGAGCCGCTAACGAAACGAAAGCAACAGACAGACACTTGCCCGCTTCGGCGGGCATTTTTTGTTTGTTCTGACGTCTTTTTCGACCGCCGCGTGCTCACAGCGCGTGCAATTTCGGCCAAGCGATGGGGGCGCCATCTCGCAGAAGGTCCGCCTGTAACTCCGCAACCCGACCGGGTTGGCTCACCACCGCCTCCGGCTGGCCGTGTACCAGCGCGCGTGCCGCCAGGTGACCGGCCGCTTCTCCGATCGCCCATTCCACCGGATGCAGCCGGTAGCAGCCGTTGGTCAGGTGCGTGGTCCCGATGTTCTTGGCACCGGCAATCACGTTGCCCCCGATCTGCGGCACCAGCGCGCCGGCCGGAATCGAAAACGGGCGCGCGCTCACGTCGATGTAGTTGTCCCCGCCGGTGCTGGGGTGAAGGTCAATCCGATACGCCCCCACCCCCACCGAATCGGGCCAAGTGTGGCCGATCGTCGCGGAGGGATCGGCGTCCGCCGCGACCGACGCCGTGGTGATGGTAGTCCGGGCCCGGATGCGACGCGACTCGCGGATGTACGGGAAGGCCGCGAACCCGTCCGAGGTGCCGACCAACGACGGGGCCAGAAACAGGCCCGGGTACCCGGTGCCGCCGTCGTGACGCGGCGCCTCGGTCTGGAGCCAGTACAGAAGACAGCGAGAAAGGGTCTTCGCTTCCGCCATCGCGACCGGGTCCAGCGCGCCTTCGGGGGTCAGGATGGGCCGCACGAAGTAGTCGTTCATCGGCCAGTTCACGATGGTCGCAGCGTACGGCGCGTCGCTCTCATACAGCGTCGGGTCCACGATTTGGCGGTACGCAAAGAGGCCAAGTCTTCCGCCGGTACCGTCCACGTTCGGAAACAGCGGCAGGTGCCGAGGTTGCAACGTGATCGGATGCACATCTTGGAACCCGAGAAGCGGGCCCGGCCAAAATTCCGGTCGGTAGTTGCGCCACCGGTCGTAGTCCTCGGGACGATCGATGACGCGATGCGAGCCGGGATCGTGCGCCATGGCGAACACCCACGTGACAGCCTGCCAATTGTCCGGTTGCGCGACGCTCGGCGCCAAGGCCTCGCCGGTCTCGCCCTGCGCTTCGAAGCCGGTGACAAACGGAATTCCGGCCAGCGGCAAAAGGTCGCCGAGCTCGGTCGCATCGATCCACACCGACGCCTCGAGCGTGAACCGCGCGGTCGGCGTGGCGAATGTGACCGCGCGAACCCGTCCGTCGACCGCATCGGCACTTACCGGCGAGGCGTGCAGCATCACGTCCACCGGCTCCGGCAAACGCGATTCGAGGAGGTGCTGCGCTAATGCCGGAGGGTGACAAATGGTGCTCACCCAACCGCCGCCGGGATTCAGGTACGGGCGGGCGCGGGCCTCCGCCGTGATCGACCAGGTGCGGGCGTGGTCGCGAACGGCTTTCCGAAAATCGAGGTACCGCCGCGTGGCCCCGCACTGTTCGATCCACGGGTGCTCGTCGGAAGGCACCGCCTGGGCGGTGAGTTGACCACCGAGCCGGTCGGTGAACTCGACGATCGCCACGCGCACGCCCCGATCCGCCAACACGCAGGCCGCCGCGTATCCGCCGACGCCACCCCCCACGATGACCACGTCGTAACGCTGATCAACGCCGCGCACCACTCGCATTGACCGTAGGTTACCGACTGAACTCGTGCACGGCGATCCGTGGCCCAACGCTGATTTTGAGCCCCGTCAGCTTCAACTTGTCCGCACTGAGTTTGAGCACAATCGGTTTTCCGTACGCTTGTCGGAGCTCGGGACCCGGGATGAACTTGCGATTCGGGTCTCGAAACGCCTCGCCCCCCTGATCGTCGATCTCGATCTTGGTCGCCTTGAGCGTCAATCGCTCCTTCTCCAGCCGCCACTGACCGGTGATGTCGAGCGTCTCCTGCTCGCCCTCCAGGTGCAGGTCGAACTTTTGCCGAGCGCCGTAAATCATCAGGTAACCGCGCAATGATTCGCGCTCGCGGTCCTTCGGCGTGTTCGGACCATCCGGAATCTCGAGGATGTTGAGCCCGCCATCCCACTTGCCGAAGTACGGCACGTACTGCTGATTCGGGTTGCATCCGGCCGATAGCGCGCCGACCGCCACGGTCGCGAGCGCAAGCCAAATCGGCCGCGTCATGTCCCCCTCCGATTTCCGAACAGATCGATATGGAGCCGAGGGCTGTACCGCCAACCCCGCTCGATACACGCAGGAACGATCCACGCGGCGCGCTCGGCCAACACTTCCGCGACGACCCCTTCTGGCATCAGGACCACGCGATCCGGCGGCAAGGGATGGAGTTGCGCGAGCAACGCAGCGATCTCGTCGAGATCCTCGGGCGATGAGACCACGAACTTCAGTTGGCTGGGATAACGCGCGATGAGCGATCGGAGCACGGGCAGATTCAATCGCCGGGCCTCGTGACGCGGCCCCCAATCCGGATCGGCCGGGGTTGAGTGCGCCAGCTTCGGCGAAATCGACATGAGATCACAGGGGACGAGCCGATCCACCGTGCCCGCAGTTTCGAACGTGAGATGATGTCCGGCGGCGGCCAAATGTTGCGCCAGCTCCGCCATTTCGTCGAACAGCATCGGCTCGCCGCCGGTGAGCACCACGTGCCGGACGCCGTAAGCGCGAACCCGTGCGACCACCTCGGCCACCGACGCGGATTCGCCTTCGGGATGCCAACTCGCGTACGGCGTATCGCACCAGTGACATCGCAGATTGCACCCGCTGACCCGCACGAAGACGCTGGGAACGCCCACGAAGACGCCTTCTCCTTGCACGCTCGCAAAGATCTCGGCGATTTTCAGCACGAGTTCATTATGGTGGCTAGCGAGGTTTCGGGCATCGGGTTACACTGCGCTCAGCATCGCCCGACGCGGGTGACGCCACAAAGAGAAACACTTATGGCAAAAATAGAAGAGATCGAAGGCGTTGGCCCGGCTTACGCAGAAAAGTTGGCCGAAGCCGGCGCGACCACGGTGGAAAAGCTGTTGGAACTCGGCGGCGCCAAGAAGGGACGCGAAGCCCTTGCCGAGCAAACCGGAATCTCCGAGAAGCTGATTCTGACCTGGGTCAACCATGCCGACCTCATGCGCATCGACGGGATCGGTCCGCAGTTCAGCGAACTCCTCGAAGCGGCGGGCGTTGACAGCGTGGCCGAACTCGCCCAACGCCGCGCGGATAACCTCGCCGCAAAACTGGCCGAAGTGAACGAGTCGAAGAACTTGGTGAATCGGGTGCCGAGCGAAACCGAAGTTCAGAAATTCATCGACCAGGCGAAAGATCTCCCGAAAGCCGTTACGCACTGATCCGCGTCCCGCGTGGAATCACGCTTCCGGGCCATCCAGGAGCGGTTCGAGGTACGCCTCTGCCCGTTGCTGGGTCGCCCGGAACCATGCCCCGTCCGGGCTCAACAGCGGCAACCACCAGGCGCCCGGTCGAAAGTTGGCATTGCGCATGCCGCGCGAGGCGATGATTGCCTCGCGCACCAGCCGCACCCGGGTGAGTTCGGCCTCCAGCTCTACCTGGTGCCGCCGCGCATGGACCTGTCGAACCTCGGGATGCTGGACGAGTTCCGCGCGCTCTCGCCGGAGGGTGGCAAACGCCGTCCGGTTCGCCTCGATCGCCCGTAACACCTCATCGCGGGCCCGCAGCAATCCGGCGCGCTCCGCTTGCTCGGCATCGGACGGGATTCGCTCGAAATGGGTCGCGCGCCAATGTTCGCCCAGGGCACGCTCGGCCTGAACCCGCGATTGCCGCAGCGTCCGGCGGGCATCGTACAGCGCATGCCGCCGGGCGTCGAGCTGAGCCAGTTGACGCTGGAGACTCTCCAGGCTTTCCCGCAGCCGTCGGTACTCCTTGGCCTGCGCACGCCACGCTCCGCCGAGGTGCAAATCGAAAAACTCGATGAGATCCAACGGTCGGCGCATCGCGGCCAGACTTGTGAGCAGCCGCTCTTGCTCCGCCGCGACCTCTCGCCAACGGTTGGCGAGGCTTGGCGTGCACAACTCTTCGGTGCCGTACGGTCGACGCAGCGGCTCCGGCAGGCGAACCCACCGGCACACGTCTTCTAGCGAGTCCCAGAGCGAGTAACGGACCCGCAAGATGGGGTGCGCCACAACATCAAACCCCTGACGCCTCAGATCGGACAACAATGCCCGGCTATGCCGCACGTAGCTCGAAGCGCCCTCGTGAAAGACGAAGGCAAATTCGCGCGCGAGCATGCCGATGAGCGCGACCGCCTTACCCACCACAACGCAGTTCGGGCCGAACTTCCGCTCGAGGCGATCCGCGAAATCCGCCACGTCGCGAAGCGGACGCTCGAGCGAAAGAAACTGCGGCGTCGGGGTCATGATGACAACGCCTCGGTTACCGATCCGAATGGTTCCGCGCCCGTGGCCCGGAATCACCAGGTCAAACGGAATCGCACCGGAACCAAATCGCGCCAGTTCGTACTGGCCGGATCCGCCTTGTAGAGCTCGGTCGTACGCCACCCTCGCCGCGCTTCGCGACTCCGGCCGCAGGAACAGGTCAAGAAACCGAAATCGCGGTCGATCCGCCGTCTCCCGATTGAGCCGGAGGAGTTCCGTCGTGGCGGTGACCGACATGGGCACGGGTTGGTTCGCGACGAACTCGTACACTGGCTCCAGAAGCTTTTGGTAGAACGTGCCCAGCGTCTCTCCGGGTGGCAGTTCGGCGTCGCACACCAAGGCGTGGAGGGCGTCGGCGCGCGTCGCCGCCTCCGGATCGGGCAGGTGCGCCCGGCTCAGGTCGATCGCCCAATCCATGGTGCGCACGAGTTCTCGGAACAGCGAGCGAATCGGGACCTCGGCGGCGATGGGGGGATGCTCGTCGAGCGAGACGATTCCCCGCCAGCCCCACGCCTCGGTGGCTTCGTCGAGCAGGCTGGGCCGCGCGCGCTGGAGCGTCGCCAACCGCACGCCGGCGGATTGAAGCAATTCGCGCGTGATGACGGTCTCCGAGCCGAAGAGGGCCGAGAACTCCGCGGCAGCACTCCAAAGTCCGCGGGTGGTGGTGTCGTTATGCGGGAGCGATCGGTACGACCCCGGCTGTCGCGGTCCGGCGGGCAACTTGGCGAAGTAGTCCGTGTCGTGGATTCCGGCGACGAACGGGCGCGGATTCGCGCGGGATGCGGCACTCAGCGCGACCCCGGCCTTCATCGGTTCATCCCAAAAGATGGTTTGGCCGAGCGCGAGCAAAGGGACATCAGGCGCGATCGCATCGAGCGCATCCAGCGCGGCTTCGATCCCCCGACAACGGCCCTCTTGCATTGATCCGAACTACAGTCTACGCACGCACGTTGCGTACCGGTGCGAGCGTGCCTTGAGAAATACCTAGTAATGGGCCGGACTGAACGCCTCGGGCAAGCGGACGTTCTCTCCCCGCGGAGACTTCCAATGAAGCAACTTTTCACTTTCTCGACGCTTGTCGCGTTTGTTCTCGCTTCCGCCCAGACCGCTAACCCTTCCGGCGTGGCCGGCCGCGGCGTGATCAAGTCGGAGGACGGCGCCCGCGCCGAAGGACACCTGGAACTCATCAACCGAACCCGCGAGGGCAAGACCGTCGTGTTTGGCCAGGCCCGATTCGTTTCGGGAA
>JANRKI010000067.1:0-3483 GCA_033763535.1 Fimbriimonadaceae bacterium
TGCCCCTACTGAGCCCGAAATGAAACAACGCGCATTTACGCTCACCGAACTTCTGACCGTTGTGGCCATTCTCGTCGTTATGGCGGGTTTGAGTTATCACTTTATCGGTGAGGGTATTTCGCGCGGCAAAGAGGCGGTCACGCTGAGCAATCTGCGACAGTGCGGGGCCGCGCTTGCGATCTACGCACCGGAGCAGACTTACCCGGTCAGCTACGAAGCGGCGAAAGTTGCACTCGAAAAGGCCCCGACCCGCGATCCGCTGGACACGCGATCTCGCGCGGAGATTGACCGGCAACCGCGACCATTCATCGGTTCGTACGGTTATATTCGGGGCGTTCACCCGTACGAGGATGAATCATTACTGGCATCCTACGGTGGAGAGGGTGCAACAAGAACGTGGCGTGGCATGGTGTATCCGGTCATGGCGAGTACCTGGCTCGGAAAACCCCTTGTCACCGAGTTTGAGGCGGTGGACGATAACATGAATCCCGGTCCAAAGTTCCAAGCCTGTATGAAAGAGGAGACCTGCCGATTTCCGGATCGTATCGCCTACTTGTTTGCAGATGGTTCGGCGCGGACTTCGCGAAAGAAGGAAGAGCTCAGGCCGCACTTTGCCTGGTTCTTGGTTTTTGCACCAAGCAATCTCTGATCGTTTGTGCCGCGGCGGCGCCATGCCCCTTACTTGCGTACCGCGTGGGTGGTGGTGGCGTCACCGGAAAACCGAAATGCCCTCCCGGACGGACGAGTCCGGGAGGGCATTTCGGGCCGGAGGCCTTAGTAGTCCATGTCGCCCATGCCCGGAGCGGCCGGCGCGGCCTTCTTCGGTTCGGGCTTTTCGACCACGAGGGTCTCGGTGGTGAGGACGAGGCCGGCGATGGAGGCCGCGTTTTGGATCGTCGAGCGCGTGACCTTGGCCGGATCGACGATGCCCGCCGCGACCATGTCCACGATTTCGCCCGTCACCGCGTTGAGGCCGAAACCATCTGCGGCGGCGCGCACCTTCTCCACGATGACCGAGCCTTCGTGGCCCGCGTTCTTCGCGATTTGGCGCAACGGTTCTTCGATGGCGCGTCGCACGATGGCGAGGCCGGTGGCTTCATCGGCGCTGAGGCCTCCGGCGTTCAGCGCGCCGGCCGCACGGAGCAGCGTGCTTCCGCCGCCCGCGACAATGCCTTCTTCGACCGCCGCGCGGGTGGCCGAAAGGGCGTCTTCGTACCGGTGCTTCTTTTCCTTCAGCTCGGTCTCGGTGGAGGCGCCGACCTTGATGACGGCCACGCCGCCGCTGAGCTTCGCCAGTCGCTCTTGCAGCTTTTCGCGGTCGTAGTTACTATCGGTCGTTTCGATCTGTCGCTTGATCAGGTCGATTCGGCCCAGCACGGCGTCCTTGGTGCCCGCGCCTTCGATGATCGTCGTTTCTTCCTTGCTGATGACGACCTTCTTGGCCGTTCCCAGCATGTCGATGGTGACGTTCTCCAGCTTGGTGCCGAGGTCTTCGCTCACGAACGTGCCGTTGGTGAGGATCGCGATGTCTTCGAGCATCGCCTTGCGTCGGTCGCCGAAGCCCGGCGCCTTGACGGCGGCGACTTGGAGCACGCCACGGATCTTGTTGAGCACGAGGGTGGCGAGGGCATCGCCTTCCACGTCTTCGGCGATGATGACGATGGGTCGGCGGGCGGTGCTGGCCTTCTCTAGGAACGGCAGGAAGTCTTGCGCGCTGCTGATCTTCTTCTCGTGGATCAGGATCAGCGGATTTTCGAGCACGGCTTCCATGCGTTCCGGATCGGTGACGAAGTACGGGCTGAGGTAGCCACGGTCGAACTGCATGCCTTCGACCACTTCGAGCATCGTGTCGCGGCCCTTGGATTCTTCGACGGTGATGACGCCGTCTTTGCCGACCTTGTCCATGGCTTCGGCCACGTGCTTGCCGACTTCGGCATCGTTACCGGCGATGGTGGCGACGAACTCGACCTGTTCTTTGTCCTTGATCGGCTGGGCGTTGGCCTTGATGTAGTCGATGACTTGGACCACGGCCTTGTCGATGCCGCGCTTCACCGCGATGGGGTTTCCACCGGCGGCGACGAATCGCAGGCCTTCGTTGACGATGGCCTGGGCGAGGACGGTGGCGGTGGTGGTGCCATCGCCGGCGACGTCATTGGTCTTGCTGGCAACTTCTTTGCAGAGTTGCGCACCCATGTTTTCGTACGGGTCTTCGAGTTCGATCTCCTTGGCGACGGTGACGCCGTCCTTGGTGATGGTGGGGCTTCCCCACTTCTTGTCGAGGACGACATTGCGTCCCTTGGGTCCGAGGGTCACCTTTACGGCTTCGGCGACCTTGTTGACACCGCGCTCAAGGGCGCGTCGAGCGTTTTCGTCGTAGATGAGGTTTTTTGCTGGCATGGTTCTTTTTTGGGTTGGTTGGGTTGGTTTGGATTGGTTCGGGTTTGTTCGGATTAGTTCGCGTTTGTTCGGATTGGTTCGGGTTTAGTCGGATTGATTCCGCTTGGTTCCGATCCCTCCAATTTGTTCGGCAAAGCTCGAATCCGGCGCATCCGATGCGGGTTCGCGTTGGGAGTTCTGATCGCCTACGCTGGCGATCACTTCGATCTTGCCAACAAGGTTCTGGTTCAACTCGTCGATTGCTTCGGCGGGAATCCACCATTCGGTATGGTGCGATTCTCCGACGCACTCGACCGGGAATTGATCGGCGAATTCCTTACGAACGCGAAATCGCGTTACGTACCCTTGGCCGTATCCTTTGACATTCCACTTCTCCGATATCTCTCGCGCGTAACGCGCATTCGTTACCGGATAGAAGATGGGCTGTTCGGGCAATCTCGGCGGCCAGCCCTCGTAGTTGAGGTCGGCAAGAGCCGCGAGCTCCGCTGGCCCCACGGGGCGGTACATCAATACGGATTCCGCGTTTGCGTCCGACTTTGTCGCTTCAATGCGAGCGATCAGGTTTGAGAGCTGTGATCCGAGCTTGGCGATATCGCGATAGGTCTGCTCTAAGCCTTGCACCAGATCCAGGTCTTCCGACAGGATCAACAGGGTCTCAAGCTCATTGAGTGAACCTTTCGCAATGCGGAGGAACCGCGTGTAGTCGGCGGGAGCTCCACGGCCATAGCCCTCCGCAATGTTTGCAGGAATGGATACCGCGGCGCGGCGCAGTTGACTCGTGAGACCAAAGCGTTCGTCTCCCGGAAAACTTGCGCTAAGGTGGTACACAAAGACGGCAAGTTGCCGCCCTCGCTGCCAGACTTCAAGTTCCCGATAACTCATTGCTTGTTTCCTTCGGCGGTCGAATGCCCATCACCGAACGATCCGGACTCGTCCGAACAAATCCGAACTCGGCGTTAGTTCAACACCGCGTAGATTTGGTCTTCGTCGAGGATCGTGTAGTCCTCGCCTTCGACCGTGACTTCGTTTCCGCCGTACTTGCTGAACAGCACGCGGTCGCCGACCTTGACGGTGAGCGGGTTTCGT
>JANRKI010000068.1:0-9868 GCA_033763535.1 Fimbriimonadaceae bacterium
CGAGGTGAAGCAGCACGACGCCCTCGACGCGGTCTCCGCGAACCTCGCGATCATGGCGGCCGGACACTACGAAACGGAACAGCCGGGCGTCGTCGCGCTGGCCGAACGGCTCCGCGAGGCTCTACCAACCGTCACTTTCGACGTGTTCGAGCCGTCGGCCGGCACCCACGGTCGGGCATTTCACGTCGGCTAACCACGGCACCTTACTCCCGCGAACTTCAAGAAAAGTCTCACGACAAACCCACCGGAGGCGGATTCCCTAAAACTTTAGGGATGTCAAGAACTGGGGACTAATCACTTGCTATTTGCTGATTGCGTCGCAATAGATTGTGCTTTGCTTACGGGACCTCACTAAAGTTGCTTTGCTGCTCATCTCGCAGTACTTCACTGATCGTACGAAGTTTCCTTTCTGATAGAACCTTCGAAGCGAGAATGGACAAAAGCAACTCCTTTCGCTTATGATTTGTTTCATTCTTTACCATTTCCTTGACTAATGTCGGGAATTGGGTTCGTATTCGACGAGCAAAAGCAAGCCGAACTTGCGGATCAGGATCTTGCGCAAGCTGAAGATATGAACCCAAATGGCTTTTTCCTACGGCTAAAGCGAAGAGATAACGTTCAAAAGGCAGTTTAGAATTTACGAGTACTTGCAAGGTACCGGATCCTGGTTGATCAAACTTTCGATACTTAGACGCCAAAAAGTATCTCATCTCAACGTCAGGTTCTTCGATCAATCTCTTTGCGATTAGATTCGTGGTTAGTGTGCGTTCACAACCTTCAAGCCGATTTAATGCCGTCAGCTTTCTCTCGAAATTCCCCGTAACCAGCCTTTTCATTTCTACTTGGCAGGATTCAAATGGAGGATAGTCTGGCGAGTTGTACGAGCACGAATAAAGGATGACTGCCATTGCCATCAAGAATATGCGCGTTAGTGCCAAGTTTCGATCCATTCGCGAATGCTCCTTGGAGTCGTCACGTACAGTGGACTGGATTTTCTCGGAGGTCGTTCATTTCCGGTTCCTTCTTCAATCACATCTGCTGCCCAATCAGCGCAGTTGTGTCCGTTCACACTGTATGGCATAGGCTTTCTGCGTATTGCGGCTTCGATCTTTTCGCGCTCAGCCGGAGTGATGTCAACTGCAGAAACTTTTGCACGCTTTTTGGGCTTGTCCTTGGGGTTTACGTAACCAGGCCCTGTTGCTGCACCACCACTTGAAGAACTAGACGAACCTGAGCTACCTCCACCACTAGCAGGAGGGGACGGATAGAATCCGTAGAATGACTTATTGCCGTTTGAGTCCTCCAGACCAATAATGAGGTGTGAACCCATGCCGACTCCACCTGGATTCTCGTAAAGGAGCAATCGGTCTAGCCCATCCGGATCCACCGCCGTCAGCGGATTGTTCTCGCAGTAGGTGTACCAGTTCCGACCATCCTTGATCGGATCTCGGGTCAGGAACCGACCCGTCGACGGGTCATAGTACCGGTGACCGAGCAGTTGGAGTCCCGAGTCCCCGTCTTCTTGATAGCCCCAGTTCCCCGCAAAGCCGAACGGACCGGTCCACGTCCCCGAAACCGCCGCCACGTTCCCGAACGCATCGTACTGCCGCGATGCCGCCGAACCCTGGCTGGCACTCGTGTGCCGCGTCACCGAACCCATCCTGTCCGGGTGCGAGAACCGGCTTGTCGTGCCCCGTCGCTCTGAAATGCCCGGCGTGAACTTCGCCGCGCCGTCATCCAGCACCGGAGCCGTGACGGAGTCGCCATCGCGCTTGTACGTGGCTGTACCCGCGCTATCCACTTTCCCTACCCGCGTGTCCAGACCGTTGTAGGTAAACGTGTTCGTTGCCGTCGAAGGGTACGTGATCTGCGTAACGCGAGACTCGTAGTCGTACGTCAGATTCGTCGTACCCGCCGAAGTGGTAACCGCCGTAGTCCTACCCGCCGTATCGTAGGTGTACGACTTAATCGTCGTCGCTCCGACCTTGATCTGCGTCAGCTTGTCCGCATCACTGACGGGATGGAGCTCGAAACGGCTACGAAGTCGTGGCTTCAACTGAACGGTTCCCCTGCCGCAACATCGCGACGATCGCAACGGCAAAGAATGCGATCAAACGCTGGAACTGTCGAATGACTTTCATGAGGTCACACCAACACCGTACAACACTTCCGAGCGATGGACAAGGGGGTCACATCGTTGTTAACGGTCGCTTAACAACGAATCGAGAATTTTCTCGAATCCGAACCAACCCGAACCAAAACCCCTAATCCCGCGCGCCCGGGCGCGCGAGCTGAACCTTCGCCTTCCGGCCGCGCAGCTTCGTCTGCCGAAGCGCCGCCACCACTTGGTCCGCCCGGTCCTGCGGAACCTCCACGTACGAGGTCCGGTCCAGCACGTCGATCACGCCGATCGCCTTGCCGCTCAGCCCCGCCTCGTTGGCAATCGCCGCCACCAAGTCGCCCGGACGCAGATTGTCTTGCCGACCGAGGCCGACAAAGATGCGCGCCATGCCGAGTTCGGGCTGTTCGTAGTCCGCCACCGGCTCTTCTTCGATCTTCGCTTTCGCGTGCTGAGCCTGCCACAGCAGGTTCAGCGCCGCCGCTGCGATCACCGACGCGTCAAACTCGTCCGCCAGATCGTCCACGATCGCGAGGTGCGCGTCGAACCCGCCCTCGTCGATCGCTTCCCGCAGCGATTCCTTGAACGCCTCGCGCCGCCGCGCCGCGATATCCGCCGCGGTCGGAATCCGCGCCGGCTTGATCTTCGCGCCCGTCACCCGCTCGATGACTTCGAGCTGGCGCCGCTGCTTCCCTTCGATCAGGGTGATCGCAGTGCCGGTGCGGCCCGCGCGACCCGTCCGCCCGATCCGGTGGATATACGCCTCGACATCAAATGGAATGTCGTAGTTGATCACGTGCGTCACGGTCTCGATGTCCAGTCCGCGCGCCGCCACGTCCGTCGCCACCAACAGGTCAAACTGCCCGTCTCGAAACCGGCGCATCACGCGGTCGCGTTCGTTTTGGTTCATGTCGCCGTGCAGCGATTCCGCCCCGTAACCTCGCAGTCGAAGGTGGTCGCACAGGTCGTTCGTCTCTTGCCGCGTTCGGCAAAACACGATCGTCGGTCCCGGCGATTCCATGTCCAGCACGCGGGCCAATGCGTCGAGCTTCTTCCCGCGCGGCACTTCGTAGTACGTCTGCTGGGTGTTGTCCACCGTTCGCCGCTTCGCTTCGATCGAAACGCGCTGCGGATCGCGTAGGTACTTCTTGGTCAAGTCGGCCACCTTCGGCGGCATGGTCGCGGAGAAGAACGCCAACTGACGATGCTCGGGCAGCTGCCCCAAAATCGCGTCCATGTCCTCGGTAAAGCCGAGGGCCATCATTTCGTCGGCTTCGTCCAGCACCGCCATCGAGATGTAGTCGGGCTTAATTGATCCGCGCCGCAGGTGGTCCATCACCCGCCCGGGCGTCCCCACGATGACGTGCGCGCCCTGCGACAACGCCCGAAACTGCCGGTCAATCGGTTGTCCGCCGTAGACCGGCACCACGCGAATCCCGGTGTGTTTGGCGAGGTCCCAAATGCCGCCCGCCACCTGAACCGCCAGCTCCCGCGTCGGGGCCAAAATCAGCGCCTGGATCTCGCGCAGTTCCGGAATGACCCGCTCGATGATCGGCAGCGCGAACGCGGCCGTCTTGCCGGTCCCGGTTTGCGCTTGACCGATCAGGTCGCCGCCTCGCAAAAGTACGGGGATCGCCCGCGCCTGAATCGGCGTCGGCGATTCGTAGCCCATATCGCGGATCGCGCGCACGATCTCTTCTTTCAGGCCAAGTTCGGCAAAAGTCGGCATCGGTTCCGGTTCCGCCGCCACCGCGGGCGTCTCGGTCGGAATCTCGGCGAACTCCGGTTTGGGCTTGCGCGCCGGTTTCTCGCGGGCCGGCTTGTCATGGGTCGGACCTTCGGCGCCGTACTTCGGCTTGCGCGCGGTCTTCGGCGGCGTAAATTCGTTGGCCGGTTCACGCGGCGGACGCACTTCGTTCGATTCCGGCGTCGGCGGCGTTACCTGCGGATCGCGCGGCATCGCCCGTTCAAACTTTCGTCCTTTTGCCGGACCGAATTTCGGCTTGCCGGCACTCGAGAATCCGCCGCCCGAACCGCGCGCTCCCGATCGACCCGTCGAGGAGCTCTTCCCCCGAAAACCACCCGGGCCTTGCCCCTTACCATCTCTTCCTTTTTTCATTCGACTTCCATCCCAACATGGGCAACTTACACGTGAAGGGGCGAACGTATATGGTGACAGATCAGCCCCCCGAAAGTCCCGGGTTTCCGTAAAAACGTGACGCGTTGCGTAGAGTGGAGGCATGGATCGGTGGCGGGAATGGCTCGGCGCAACGCTCGTGGTGTTCGCGATTTCGGAACGCACGTTCTGGGCCTACATCCGCGCGGATGACCTCCCGCACGAGCTCCTCATCACGATGCTGGCGTACGGCGTCATCGTGGCCGGCGCCCTGGCCCTGCGGCGAATCTTGGCTCAACCCCACGGCCGATCGAATCCCCAACACCCCATCCTCATCGGCGCGCTCGTGGGTTGGCTCGCCGAGGGCGCGATCGTCAATACCGCGTACGGTCAGGCCGATAACCCGTTCCCGCTGTCCATCGCGTGGACCGGCGTGGCGTGGCACGCGTTGCTCAGCTGGGTCGTGGGGGTGGAATGCGTTCCGAAATGGCTTCATCAATGGAATAGCTTTCGGCTGGCGATTTTCGCAACCACTTTCGGTGCCGGATGGGGCTTTTGGTCTACCTACTACCCCCCTTCGGTTTATGGCACTGAGAGCTTTATCCGGCATACCGCCCTCACCAGTGCGCTGCTCATCGGCGGTTGGACTTTGCTGGCCGCCGGTCCGGCGAGGCCCGGTCGATTCGAGCGAGGCACGGCTATCGCGGTCGGGCTCATCGGGCTCGCGCTCATGCTGGGCGTCTGGATGCCGATGAATCCGTTCCCCGTGCTCGTCTTGCTTGGCATCATCCTGGCCACCCTCGCGCACCTGTTCGGCACGCGGCGGCGCGAACCGGTGGCGGATGTCGCCGAACCGGTGGCGGAGATCGGCCCGTGGCGATTCGCGACGCTCGCGCTGGTTCCGATCTCCGCGATCGCCGTCCACCTCGGCGTGCGCGCCGCCCTGCCGAATGTCGAGACCGCCGCCAACATCGTGCTGTACATCGTCCTGATGTTCGCGGGCAGCTTCACGTTTTTCCGCAGTTGGCGACTCGCGGCGAAGACTCCGGCGGAACCACCTTACATCCCGGCGCCAAACGCGATACAGTAGGGCATGTTCGTGGTGCTGCCTGCGGTCCTCGCCGTCGTTCCGGCCCAATCTCCCCCGATGCGACTCGCCGCCAGCCAAGAATTCACGTACGCCCAGCGCGGCAGTACGGCCCTAAAGCTTGACCTGTACCGGTTGCCGGATCCCGTCGCGGGCAAGCGACCGCGCCTGTTCGTGCTCATTCACGGCGGCGGATGGGTCAGCGGCACCAAGGCCGAATTGCGCCCCCACGCGTTGCGACTTCGCGAACTCGGCTTTGCGGTCGCCAGCGTGGATTACCGCCTCGCCCCAAACCATCTGTGGCCGGCTCAGCGCACCGACGTCCGCGATGCCGTTCGGTGGCTCAGATCGCAGGCCAAGCGATTTGGTTACGATGCGTCGTTCGTGGTGGCGGGCGGAGAAAGCGCGGGCGGGCATCTCAGCATGTGGCTGGGACTGGACCGCGAGGTGCAGGCCATCGTTTCGATTTCCGGGCTCCACGACCTGCGCATTCCGATGTCGACCGAAGGCGAGAGCTATCGCATCGTGCAGCGCGCGCTGGGCGACGCGTACCCGGCGAAGCTGCGCGAGTTTAGCCCGTTGCCTCAGATCACGCGACGATTCGTCCCGACGTACTTCATTCACGGCAAACGCGATCCGTGGGTACCGGTGGTGCATTCCGAAGTCGCCCACCGCCAGCTGCAGAAACTCGGCGGAGTCAGCAAGCTCGAACTCGTCGGCACGATGGGGCACGGACTCAAGCCCGCCAACCCTCCGGAACGCGCCGCGCTCGATCGGGCGGCCAAGTGGGCCCTCGCCCTGCGCGCCCGCTAACTCGTCCGGTAAGGAAGCGCGCCGGGTCGCGACCGGAACCTGTCACACTACACCTTTAATGAAGGTGTTGGTGATCGGCTCGGGACCTATCGTCATCGGTCAGGCGGCCGAGTTCGATTACGCCGGCTCGCAAGCGTGCAAGAGCCTAAAGGAAGAGGGCCACGAGGTCGTCCTCATCAACAGCAATCCGGCGACCATCATGACCGATCCGGGCAACGCCGACGCCCTGTACATTGAACCGCTGAACGTCGACTTTTGCGAGCGCGTCATCGCGCGCGAACGTCCGGACGCCCTGTTGCCCACGCTCGGCGGACAAACCGGGCTCAACCTTGCCACTCAGCTCGCCGACAACGGCATTCTCGAAAAGTACAACGTGAAAGTGCTGGGCACTCCGCTCAGTGCGATCAAGAAGGCCGAAGACCGCGAAAGTTTTCGCGCGCTGATGCACGAAATCAACGAGCCGGTGCCCGAAAGCTGGATCATCACCAACGACGACGAACTGGAAGCGGTGCTCGACGTCGTGCCGTACCCGTGCATCATCCGGCCGGCGTACACCCTGGGCGGAACCGGCGGCGGCATCGCCAATACGCGCGAGGAGCTTCGCGAGATCGGTCGCAAGGGCCTCAAGCTCTCCATGCGTAGCCAGATCATGGTCGAGCGCAGTTTGCTGGGTTGGAAGGAGATTGAGTACGAGGTGATGCGCGACTCGATCGGGACGGTCATCACCGTTTGCAACATGGAGAACTTTGACCCGATGGGCGTCCACACCGGCGACTCCATCGTGGTCGCGCCGAGCCAAACCCTGAGCGATCTGGAGTACCACATGATGCGCACCGCATCGCTCAAGATCATCACCGCGCTGGGGATCGAGGGCGGCTGCAACGTGCAGATGGCCCTGAACCCGGACAGCTTCGATTACTACATCATCGAGGTCAACCCCCGCGTCTCGCGATCGTCTGCCCTGGCATCTAAGGCCACCGGCTACCCGATCGCCCGCGTGGCGGCGAAGATCGCGGTGGGCAAAACGCTCGGCGAAATCACGAACCAGGTGACCGGCACCACCGTCGCCGCGTTCGAACCCGCGCTGGATTACTGCGTGGTCAAGATTCCGCGGTGGCCGTTCGACAAGTTTGGCTCCGGCGATCGCACGCTGTTTACGCAAATGAAGGCCACGGGCGAGGTCATGGCGATCGACCGATCCTTCGAGGCCGCGTTCATGAAGGCGATTCGGGGGCTGGAAGTGAAGACGCGCGATCTGCGGCACCCCAAGTTTGCGGCGATGGACGACGAGGCCCTCGCCGGCGCGGTGCGTCAGCCGACCGACGAGCGGCTCTGGTCGATTGCCGAGGCGCTGCGACGCGGGTGGACCGTCGATCGCGTGAATGCGCTGTGCCGAGTCGACCGCTGGTTTCTGCAAAAAATCGTCCGGCTGCTGGATGCTGAACGCGACCTGGTGCAACTGGCCGACGTCGTGACCGATCCGGGCGAGATGCGCGCCCGCATCGAACGGGCCTTCCTCCTCGGATTCCCGTCGCCGACCATCGAGTCGCTGATCGGCATCACGCCCGAGTTCAAGCGGGATCTCTTCGAGCTTCGGCAACGCACGCGGGCCGTACTGGGCAACGTCAGTATCCGAGATGTTGAAGGCGAGGACGGGTTGGACGTGGCAAAGGTCGAGTCGATGATGCACACCCTGCACGACTCGGACGCGATGGGCGACTTTTTCGACCGGTACGGGCACGATGCGGCGGCGATGGCCCGGTTTTTTGCGGTCGGCCAGATTGAACGCCTGAAGGTCCAGCCGGTCTTCAAGATGGTCGATACCTGCGCCGGGGAGTTCGAAAGCCAGACGCCGTACTATTACGGAACGTTTGAGCAAGAGAACGATCAGGTCAGCGTAATTCGCTAAGGACGTGCACTCATGAACTGCCAGCGGTGTGGACGCGAAAATCTGCCGGAAGCGCAGTTTTGCATCCGGTGCGGGGTCGAGCTGCGCAACGTGGAGGCCGAGCGCGCCGCCGATCCCGACGCCCGTCCGTGCTACCGCCACCCCAAGGTGATGACGCTGGTGAGTTGCGGCAAGTGCGACCGACCGTTGTGTCCAGATTGCGTCACCGTCGGCGCGGCGGGCGTTCGGTGCCGCGATTGCGCGCGCAACCGGGTGCCGGTTCGGTGGCGCGGCGTGGCGACCGATGCAAGTCTCGGATTCCGCCGGTTGCTGGGCCGCGGACCGATCGCGTTCTACATCGTTTTCCTGCTCGTCAGCATGCTCCTCTCGTTCGGACGGGGTTGCTTTGACCAACCCCCGCGACGGAGCGTGCCTCCCGAAATCGAGTCCTCCGGCGACAGTTCGACCGGCGGCGAAACGTCCGAATGAGCGTGCGTCTCGCGGTGATGCGTCAGGACTGGCGCGATCTGACGTTTCTCCACTTCGAAGTAGACCCGGACGCGCTGGCGGCCACGTTGCCCCGCGGATTCTCGCCCGACCGGTACCAGGGCCGCGCGTACGTCGGACTCGTGCCGTTTCGGATGCGGCGCGTGCGGCTGAACGGATTGCCGCCGGTGCCGGGGACAACGGACTTTCTGGAGACAAACGTCCGCACGTACGTGGTGGGGCCCGATGGATGCACCGGCGTGTGGTTCTACAGCCTCGACGCGGCGAATCGCCTCGCCTGCGCCATCGCCCGCGCGACCTTCGGCCTGCCGTACTTCTTCGCCCAAATGTCGTACCGCGCGGAGGGCGATCGGCGGGAGTACCGGTGCGCGCGGGGCGAACTGACGTCGCACCTCGTGATTCAGGACGCCGGCGAATCGCTGAGAGAAGCCGCTCCGGACTCTCTCGACCACTTTCTGCTGGAACGCTACCGCCTGTTTTCCGTCCGTCGCGGCGGGGTGATGACCGGCGAGGTCGCGCACGCGCCGTACCGATTCCGCCCGATCACGCTGGCGCACCGATCGGACGCATCGGTGGCGGCGGCCGGGTTTCCGGAGGTAGGACCGGTGGTGCACGCGGTGTACAGCCCGGGCGTGGACGTCCGGATCGGGCGACCGACCCGCGTGCGCGTTTAGACGTTACGCTCGGCCGGCCGCCATCTGGTCGACAAACTCGCGGAAGTACGGCCGGCTGTCCCAGGGGCCCGGGGCCGCCTCCGGGTGGTACTGAATGCTCTGCGCGCCCGCCTTCGGAACCGCGATCCCTTCCACCGTGCCGTCATTCAGGTTGATCTGCGTGACCTGCGCGTCCGTCCCCGCCAGCGATTCGGGGTCGACCGCGTACCCGTGGTTTTGACTGGTGATCGTCACCCGCCCGGTCCGAAGGTCCTTCACCGGATGGTTTGACCCGCGATGGCCGAACTTCAGCTTGAAAGTACGGCCGCCGACCGCCTGCGACAGCAGTTGGTTGCCCAGACAGATGCCGAAAAGCGGCGCCTTCCCGAGCAGGGTCTGCACCGTGCGCACCACGTCTTCAAGGCGTTCCGGGTCGCCCGGGCCCGGGCTCAGCAGGATGCCGTCCGGACGGTGGGAGAGGATCTCCTCGGCGGAGGTATGGCACGAGAACACCATGGGGCTGCACCCGGCCCGGTAAAAGCGGCGCAAAATGTTGTACTTCAGCCCGCAGTCCAGCACGGCGAGTCGCAGGCGATCGGCGTCTTGCGGGTCGCTAAGTTCCACGCGTCCGGTGCGGCCCCATCGGTACGGTTCGGCAGTCGAAACCACCTGCACAAAGTCGGTC
>JANRKI010000069.1:0-34084 GCA_033763535.1 Fimbriimonadaceae bacterium
GAACTACACCGTAGATGATGCGGACAAGCTGACGCAGATCAAGGTCGGAGCAACGACGATTAAGTCGTACACCTACGATACGGCGGGTAGAACTACGGCGGTTACCACTTCGGCGGGTACGACGAATCTGACGTACGACTATGAATCTCGCGTCACGCAGATCACGTACCCTTCGACGGCAACAAACACGTTTACCTATAACGGGCTTGACACGCGGGTAGGGAAGGTAGACTCCCTAGGTACGGCCACGTACAAGCGCGATGGCGACTACGTGACGGCTCCGGTGCTGGATGACGGCGCGGCGAAGTTCACGCCGGGCATTTCAGAGCGACGGGGCACGACGAGCCGATTCTCACACTCGGACCGCATGGGTTCGGTGACGCGGCAGACGAGTGCCAGTCAGGGTTCGGCGGCATCGCGGCAGTACGACGCGTTCGGGAACGTGGCGGCGGTCTCGGGGACGTGGGTCGGGCCGTTCGGCTTTGCGGGGAACTGGGGCTACCAGGAGGACGGGGATTCGGGACTACAGCTCTTAGGGCACCGGTACTACGACCCTTCGACGGGGCGGTTTCTGACCCGCGACCCGATCAAGGACGGTCGGAACTGGTACACGTACTGCGAGAACAATCCGCTGACGGAGGTCGATCCGGATGGGTTACAAGTTATCGCACCTCCTCCTCCACCTGTCGGTCTCGGTGCTGGGTTACCTGGAGCAGTAGGTGGGGGAGGCGCCGCTGGCGGTGCCATTGGCGGGGGACTCGCCGGACCCGTTCTCGCCGGTGTTGTTGTCTTTGGCTTGGGCTGGTGGGCTGGTCGCAAGATTGACGAGGCATCGGGCATTAGTACCGGTCTAGGCAACTGGTTGGGTGGGAACAAAGACTACCTACCAGCCGATCGCATTATTCCGCGTCCGACTAATGGTAAGGGTTTTCACAAGGGTAGAGGGGACGATCCTTTCTATTCGCTGACAAAAGAGCAATTGCTTGAGATGTTGCGTACCAAGAAATGGCCCGACGGGACGCCACTCACTCAGGAGGAGTTGGACAGGTTGAAAAGGATAGCAAAGGAGCGAGGCTGGCGTGGCAAAGGTAAGACATAGTAATGGAGAGCATTAACGACGTTGGAGCCGCAGAAGCGGCAAGCGAGGATACGAGTCACTATCCGGGTAACTCAGAACTACAGTCATATTTCTTAAGGCTCTCGCGTCGTGGAAGAATCAAGCTGGGACGATTCTTACTCCAGTCAGAAGACCTCTTTTTGATGATCGACACGCTCGAGATTCTGAATGGGTATCGAGATCCATTGCCGATGTCGCTACTTGCCGAACTGTGTCAACATCCTAACCTGCTCGTTCGGTGCGCGGCGCTGGCGGGGTACGGGTCTTACACCACCGAGAGTGCGCGAAAGAAGTTGCTGAAGCACTTAGCGAACGAAGAGGACGAACTCGTCTGGATCGATGGCATGATCACGCTCATTGAAGGGTGGCTTGACTCTGCTATTGAATACGCCACAGAATGTACCCAGCAGCCTTGGTACCGGCGCCGCGCACGGGACCAGTACGACGGCTACCGTTACGACCCGAGTCTCGGTTTACGGGCGTCGCTGCTGTGTGATAACTTGTTGCGCTTGACCGTCCGAACGGGCGAGTCGGATGCGGAAGGGTCGGGTGACGGAACGGACCCCGAAATCTTCCGCGATGCCAATCTGGAAAGCTGGATCGTAGACTCGATTGCCGAGTATCGACGGCGCGCGTCATAGGACCCAGATTTTCATCCACGTGGCTCAGGTATTGTGCAATCAAAGGCGAAGAGGTAAAGATTAAGTGAAACTTCCGATTGGCTTCGCCGAACTACGGATTGAAGGATGGCGACCGTCGCCGAAGTCGACTCGGAATGGGTCGCGATGAGCCGAAACGCTGAAAATGGCGATGTGCTTACCGAATGGCTCCGGCATTCCACCATCGTGCGCCTCACGGTCGGCGCTGAGGCTGCTCGCACGCTGTAAGCTAACGTCTTGCGCACTCGCGAACTCGTCATCATCAGCGGACCCAGCGGCGTCGGAAAGGACACCGTCATTGATGCGTGGACGGCCCGTAATCCCGACGTTCGGCGAGTGGTGGCGTGGACAACCCGCGCGCCTCGGCCCGGCGAATCCGACGGCGTGGCCTACCACTTTCGATCCGAGGCCGAGTTTCTGCAAGCCGCCGCGGACGGGGCCTTTCTCGAGCACAAGCGGGTACACGATAACTGGTACGGGACGCCGCGGTCGGGCGTCGAGGCGTTGATCGCCGAAGGCAAGGTCCCGCTGCTGAAAATCGATGTGCAGGGCGCGGTCGAGGTGATGCAGGCGCGCCCGACGACACTGTCCATCTTTCTGCTTGCGCCCAGTTGGCAAGAGCTCGAGCGGCGCATTCGCGAGCGCGGTACGGAGGACGAAGCGGCGGTCCAGCGGCGATTGGCGGAGGCGCAGAACGAAATCGCGCTGAGCGAGCGGTACCGATTCCGGCTGGTGAACGACGATTTGGCGCGCACGGTCGCGCAGATCGAGGCGATTGTGGGCGAGGTTCGGGCATGAACATTGTGCTGGGCGTGTGTGGGTCCATCGCGGCGTACCGCGCGGCAGATTTGGCCCGCGATCTCATGCGGGCGGGTCACGAGGTGCACGTGTGCCTCACCGATTCGGCGCAACAGTTCGTCACGCCGTTGCTGTTCGAAACGTTGACCGGGCACCCTTGCCATACCGAGGCGTACCGCGAGCCCGAGCGGGGGCGCATGGCGCACATCGACTTGGCGCGACAGGCGGAACTCATTCTCATCGCTCCCGCTTCGGCCAATACGATTGCGAAGCTAGTTCACGGCGATGCGGAGGACATGCTCACCACGCTGGTGAGTGCGAGTCGGGCGATGCTGATGCTGGCGCCGGCGATGAATCCGCAGATGTACGCGAGTCGGGCCAACGCGCTGAATCTCGCCACGCTGGAGGCGCGCGGGGCGATGATCGTCGAACCGCAAGAGGGCGACGTGGTCGCGGGCGAGTTCGGGCCCGGTAAGTTGGCGGCAAATGCCGACATCGTGGCGGCGGTGGCCGATGTTCGCGACCTCACGACGCGGCTGGCGGGTCAAACCGTGCTGATCACCACCGGTCCGACGCAAGAGCCGATCGACGATGTTCGGTACCTCACGAATCGGAGCAGCGGCAAGATGGGCGCCGCGATCGCCCAGATGGCGCGGTGGATGGGGGCCAACGTCACCGTGGTCGCGGGGCCGCAGTCGGCTCCGTTACCGTTGGATGTGCGGGTGGAGCGGGTTCGCACCGCATTGGAGATGCACGACGCGGCGCTGAGCTTGGCGCTTTCGGCGCAGTGGGCCATCGGGGTGGCGGCAGTGGCGGATTACCGTCCGCGGCACCGGGTAGCGGGCAAGCTTCGGCGGGCGGACGACGCATTGCAGTTAGAACTGGTGCCCAACCCGGACGTGATTGCGGCGGTGGCGGCGCGTTGCCCGGGTCGCACGGTTGCCTTTGCGGCCGAGCCGTCGGACGATCGGGAGCACGCCCGCGCGAAGCTCGCACGGAAGGGGGTCCACGCGCTTGCGATGAACGATGTGAGCCAAGCCGGCATCGGGTTCGAGTCGGATCGGAACGCGCTGTCGTTGCTGTGGCGCGATGCGTCCCGGCCAGTCGCGGAATCGGGCGTGCGGAGCAAACTCGCCTGCGCGCGGTGGCTGCTCGAGACGTTGACGGAGGGGGCGTAGGCGTGCCCGTCAGCGAAGCGGCGTTGGGGTCGGCGCTCGCGGACCTGCGCACGGCGTGGCCGGAGGGCGCGGATGCGGTGACCTCGTGCAAGATGTTCGGCGGGGCCGGATTCTACGCGGAGGGGGTGTTTTTCGCGATTCTGGACGATGACCGGCTGTTCTTCAAGGTGAGCCCGGAATCGGCGGTGGCCTACGATGCGGAGGGGATGGAGCCGTGGTACATCCCCGGGGATCCGAAGCCGAAGGCGTACCGCGAGGTTCCGGCGGCATGGCGTGTGGACGCGGCGCGGCTGCGAGCGGCGATGGATGAAGCGATCTCGGTGGCGCGGGCGGGTTCGGCCGGCAAAAAGCGCCGTTAACGCGCGGTGGCGTCGCGGTCTGATCGTTCGGGGCGCGCCCGCCGAAGGCCGAGTTCGGTGAGTACGGCTCCGATGACGAGGGCGACGAAGGACCACATCAGCACCGCGCTGCCTTCCGAAAGAAATTGGCTGACCACGCCGAAGCTGACGATCGCTACGGGGCCGAGCACCACGACGACGACGCCGGCGCGTCCGCCCGGGATGCGGAATGGGCGCGGGAGGTCGGGCTCCTTCCACCGCAGGACGACGAGCGCAGCGAACTCGATGAGGATGGCGGCGGAGTACAGCATCACGTCGACCACCGCGAGGTTTTCGAACGTGTTGAAGCTGAGCACGGCGTAGATGACGGCACTGCCGAGAATCGCGCGGTGCGGGGTGCCGAATCGCGGGTGGACGGCGGTCAGCCACGCGGGAAGTTGGCCCTCGGCGGCGAGGACGTACGGAATTCGGCTAGCGCCCAGCAGCGTGCTGGCGAACAACCCCGCCGAGCTCACCATGCCGGTCATGGCAATCCACAGGCCGAACGCCGGGCCGCCGAGTTGGCGTCCGATTTCGGGCCAGAGCCCTTCCTCCCACCGGGCCGGATCGCGGATGACGGTGAGGCCGGCGAGGGTGGGGAGCAGGTAGGTCAGCAGGATGATCGGCAAGGCCCAGGCGAGGGCGCGTGGGAAGTTACGACGTGGAGCGTCCACTTCGCCCGCGACGGTGGAGAGGCTGTCCCAGCCGAGGTAGTTCCACATCACCACGAAGAGTCCGGCGCTGAGGGCGGATGGCACGGATTCGCCGGGGGCGACGAACGGGGTGATCGTGCGCGCGGGCTCGGCGAGAAAGCGCGGAACGGCGAGGGCGATCAACACGGCGAACGGTGCGAGCAGGGCGACCCCGAGCGCGATGCTGGTTTGGCCGACCCGCTGGGCTCCGCGGATGTTGAGCGCCGTGAACGGCACGATGATCACGAGGCCGAGGAGCCATTGCGCGACCGGGTGAGCGAGTGCCTCCGTGGGCCCGCCGATCATCCGGACCCATTCGCGGGCGTAGGTGGCGAACAGCACGGGGTAGATGGCGACGTCGACCCAGCTGTACATCCAGGTCCACCAGGCGCAGAGGCTGGCGGCGCGGGGGCCAAACGCCCGCTTCACCCATCCGTAAAAGCCGCCTTCGTCGGGAAGCGCGCTCGTGAGCTCGGCGGTCATGAGGGCGGCTGGGATCGCCCAAAAGATTGGGGTGAGGAGGATGAGCAGGACGCCGAGTCCGGCCCCGCTTTGCATCAGCGGTTCGAGGCCGTGGGGTCCGCCGCTGACGCAGAAATAGATCGCCGCGACGAGGGGAAGCAGCTTGAGGGGTTGCCGGGGAGGCGACGTCGCGTTCATCCCCGGCAATGTCCGTAACGTCCGACGACGCTAGTCGCCGGTGTTGGTGCGGACCTCGATTCCGCGCGCTCGGATGGCGGTCACAAAGTCGGTGCCTGACATGGCGTTCTCGTACCGGACCGCGCCCTTGGCGATCTGTCCGGCGGTGGCGGCCTGCGCGACGATGCTGAGACTAAATCCGGTGAGTCGCTCCATGCTGGTGAATCCGGTGGCCTCGTCTTGCTGGTCGTAGATGTCGGCGACGATGGGCGTGGAGTTTGCGTCGGCGCGATTCTCGCCGATGGCACGGATGATGCACTGGTCGGTGTCCTCGTACTGGCTCAGGGCCTCGCCGAACACGTGGCAGAAGACGTCCTTTGGGCGAACCTTGACGCCGCGCACTTCGATCTCGTCCTCTCGCCACAGACCGAAGTCGCGGTAGAGGCGCATCGCGGCGCAGTGCCCGGGGAAGCGGAAGGTCTTGTACTCGTAGTTGCGAATTCGGCCCTGGAGCGTGTACGGCGCCGTACTGGTGCCGCCGCTGGTGGTAAAGGCTTCCATGATGCCGAGCGGCTCGACGAGCATCGTTTCGAGTTCGCTGAGGGTGGGAACCTCGACGATTTCGCCCTCGCGGAGCACCACTGCGTTGTAATCGTATTCCGTGACGAGGCCTTCGACATTGAAGGTGACTTTGTAGTTGAGCGGCGGCTCAGGGTGTTGCGGAAGCACTCCGCAGTACAGGCGAACGGTGTCGACACCCGGTCGGCGCTCGAGCAGGAACAGGCCGAGGCTGTTGACGAGTCCGGGGGCAAGGCCGCAGTCGGGCACGAGGGTCACGCCGGCGGCCTCGGCGGCGGCGGATTTGGCGAGCGTTTCGTGGGTGACGTCGGTGTTGCCGCCGAGGTCGCACATGTGGGTACCGGTGGCGATGGCGACGTCGGCGATCCGGGGGTGCATCCAGTACGGCACGCAGCTGAGGAGCGTCGTTGCGGGTTCCAGAAACGCGGAGATGGAGTCAAAACCGAGAGCGTCTACGGCAGCGGCGCGGCAGGCCTCGCGCCCGACGAGCGCGTTGACGCGGGCGGCGGCGGCTTCGGCGCGGCCCAGCGAAACGTCGCCGAGGGTGATGGTCTCGGCGTCGGCGAACCGGGCAAGGTCGTAGGCAGCGGCCGTGCCTTGCATGCCGGATCCGAGGATGGCGTAGTGTGCTTTCATCTTCCGTTCAACTCCGTTGTTGCCCTGGCGATTCTCGGCCCGAGGACGGCGGAGATGCTACCCGCGCCGAGCGAACGATCTCGTCCGTAGTAGCCAGAAGCATGGCGACCCTTCGGTTTACGCTTGAGCTCACGTGTTCGGTGGAGCGCCTTCGAGACTTCCACGCGGATACATCGGCCCTGCGCGCGCTCACGCCGCCGGTGATGAACCTCCAGATCCTGAGCGAGGACCTGGCGGTGCGGCCGGGCAACGTGATTGAAACCGTCGCGGGGTTCGGGCCGATTCGGCAACGATGGGTGGCGCGGATTGAACGGGTCGATGAGACCGGATTTGTCGACGTGGCCGACCGGAGCCCGTTTCGATGGTGGCGGCACGAGCACCGGTTCGAGGCGACGGCGGCCGGCTCACGGCTGACGGACACGGTGGAGTACCGCACCGGGTTTGGGCCGATCGGGGATGCGGTGGCGGGCATCGGACTCCGGCTGCTGTTTGGTTATCGGCACCGGGTGACGCGAGAGGCCCTCGCCGGGCCGTAGACTATGGCGATGCCGTTCGCTTCCATCGAAGACGCCCTGGCCGACCTGCGCGCCGGTCGCATGATCGTGGTGGTGGACGATCCGGACCGCGAGAACGAAGGCGACCTCGTGTGTGCGGGCGAGTTTTGTACTCCCGAGCTGATGAACTTTATGATTCGAGAGGGCCGCGGCGTGCCGTTTATCCCGACCACCGGAGATCGGCTGCGCGAGCTGGGTATTCCGATGATGACGAAGCAGAACACGGCCCGGCACGGCACCGCGATGGCGGAAACCGTCGATGCCTTGCACGGGACGACCACCGGCGTTTCGGCGTTTGACCGCGCGAAGACGGTGGAGGTGTTTGTGGACGATGCGGCCCGTCCGCAGGACTTGGCGCGGCCCGGGCACATCATTCCATTGCGGGCGGAGCCGGGCGGAGTGCTGGTACGGGCCGGGCATACCGAGGCGATCGTGGACTTGTGCGCGCTGGCGGGCCTCAAGCCGGTGGGCGTGGGCTGCGAAATCTTGAACGACGACGGCACGATGATGCGGCTCGACGATCTGGAACCGTTCTGCGCGGCGCACGATTTAAAGCTCATCACCATCGCCGATCTCATCGCGTATCGGCGTCGCACGGAGCGGCTGATCCGGCGGGCGGCGGGACCGATCGACTTTCCCAGCAAGTTCGGGCATTTTCAGCTGTACGTGTACGAGGCCGATGTGGAGACGGCGCCGTACGTGGCGATCGTGAAGGGCGAACTCTCTCCCGAGCGGCCGACGCTGGTGCGGACCCACAGCAGTTGCCTGACCGGAGACCTGCTCGGATCGTTTCGGTGCGACTGCGGCGACCAGATTCAAATGGCGCTGGAGATGATCGAATCGGCGGGCGAAGGGGTGGTGCTGTACATTCAGCAAGAAGGTCGGGGGATCGGGCTGGTCAACAAACTGCGCGCCTACGAACTGCAAGACCGCGGGTTTGACACCGTCGAGGCGAATCTTGCCCTTGGCTTTAAGGCAGACCTGCGCGACTACGGGCTGGGCGCCCAGGTACTGAGCGATCTCGGCGTGCGGAAGATTCGGCTGATGACCAACAACCCCAAGAAGGTCGCCGCGCTGGATGGCTACGGCCTGGAGATCGTGGACCACGTGCCGCTGATCGCCCCGCCGAACCCGGCCCGCGAGCGGTACATGGCGACCAAACGCGACAAGATGGAGCACATGTTGCCCACTTCGGAATGAAGGCACGCCTCCGACCGATTGACTGGGCGTTTCTCATTGGCGGCCCGCTGGTGTTTCTGGCGATCGCGTGGTTTGGGCTCAACGCGATTATCGGGCCGTCTCCGACTCCGAATCCGGTGGAGCAGTTACGCGCGGGTCGCATCAAGCCCGGGATGTCGGAGGCGGAAGTCCGGGCGATCTTGGGTCCGCCGAAGGCAGACGTGACCCAAGAAGAGGGCAAGTTTTACTACCGGTACCAGCGTAGCGCGTGGCAATCGGAAACCCGCACGTTTACGGAGGAGGACGCGTACGTGGACTTTGAAGTCGATGGAAGGGTGAGCGGCGTTTCGTTTGAGTCTCGCACGCCGCCACCGGCCGGCGCCGACGCGAATTCAACCGGTGGTCGGTAGCGGCACGCCGGTCTGGGCGATGCGGGTTTGGATATGGGCGGCACTCCGCGCGAAATCGGTGAGGTCCACCCGGAACCGCAAATCGCTTTCATCGAACGCCTCGCGCAACTCGTCGTAGCGGCCGAAAGGTAGCGGCGGCTCGCCGAGGATCGCGAGGTCAAGGTCAGACACGGGGTCGCGCCTGACCGTGGGCGCGCCTGACCGTTGGCGCGCGAGCCGTACACGAGCACCGGTCGATCCGGCGCGAATTCAGCAAGAATTTGCCGGACAATGGCGAGTTCATCCGAGGTCAGGTCGATCACGGATTGGCCTCCTCGGCGGCGGCGCGCTGGGCCGCTTGAAGCCGGTGTCTCAGTTCGAGGGCCTCGGTCAGGAAGTCGGGAATGCCGTCGGCGACCTGAACCGCAATTGATTCATCGTACGTGTGGTTGCTTCTCGATCTCATCTCTCGGTAGTTTCTCCATTCGGGCCAGCCCGACCGGATGAGTCCGAGTCGGCTCGCTTCGCGAATCACGGTCGCGAGCGTCCAGTCGGCGGCCGGACCAGGCAGGTCGGAGACGGTAGCGAGGTAGCGTCGCAGCGTTCGGTGGGCGAGTTCGTACGTGTACTTGAACCGCTGAATCAGGCCATCGCGGAAGAGCAGATTCTCGGGGTGCGCGCGGCAGACATCTCGCCCCTCTTGCAACCGGTCCACGGCGTGACTCAACGGGGTGAGGTCAAGGTCGCGAGGGTTCATGGTGGTGCCAAGAGAAATGTCGTGAAACGGGGCGAACGTGTCACCATCATTTTATGCTGACGCGCCGTCCGATCCGTCTGAAAACGCCCACCGAAATGGATGCGATGGCCGTGGCGGGCGCGGCGGCGCGGGCGGCCCTGGCAGCATTGGCCGAGGCGGCCCAGCCCGATGCCTCGCTGCTGGACCTCGAGGCGCTGGCGATCGAAACGTTGCGGCAACACGGCGCGCGCCCGGCCCTGCTCGGCTATCACCCCGGATTTTCGGCGGTGGTGTACCAGCACGCGACGTGTCTCTCCGTAAACGACGAGGTGATTCACGGGGTCCCGCGGCCACGGAAGCTTCGGGAGGGGGACGTGCTGGGGATTGACCTCGTGGCGGAGATCGAAGGCTGGCACGCGGATACCGCCATCACGGTGGGGGTGGGCGAGATTACGCCGCGGGCCCAAAAGCTCCTGCGTGTGACCGAAGAATCGATGATGAAAGGCATTGAGGTGTGCGTGCCGGGCAACACGGTAGGCGATATCGGGCACGCGATTCAGCGGCATGTGGAGCGGAACGGCTTTAGCATCTTGAAAAATATGGTGGGGCACGGCGTGGGGACGGCGGTTCATGAACCCGGGCTGGATATCGCAAACACGGGTCGGCCGAAATCGGGGGTTCGGCTGGAGCCCGGGATGACGTTTTGCGTGGAGCCGATGGTGACGGCCGGTCGGGGGGACAACAAGCACCGGCGGGACGATCCGTGGGCGGTGGTAACGAAAGATGGGTCGATCGGCGCGCACTTTGAGCACACGGTGGGCGTAACGGACGACGGCTTCCGGATCTTGACGTGAGTTTGGTTTTGTCTTTGTTCGGGTTGGTTCGGGTTGGTTCGGATTGGTTCGGGTGGTTCGGATTAGTTCGGGGTGGTTCGGGGTGGTTCGGGGTGGTTCGGATTGGTTCGGGTTAGTTTGGATTTGTTTTTGTTCGGATTGGTTCGGATTAGTTCGGATTGGTTCGGACTGGTTGGTTTGGTACGCGTTAGTTTGGGTTTGTTTCGATTGGTTCGGCTTGACCGGCTGAAATGTGTTGTAGGATGTGAGGCATGGGGAAACGGGCGGAGTCGAGGCGTGGTTCCACCGTTGCAAGAAGGTGAACTCCTCGCAATGGGGGGAACCATCAGAACGAAATGAACAATCTGCCGTACGCGATACTAGGAGTTCTCAACTACACTCTCGGGATGATGGTGCGGAGACGCTGGGGCCAGCCTGAGCGTAGAGTCCAGCCGGTTATCGTTGCGGTACTCGGCGTTGTGCTCTCCCTGTTGGCCATTGCGGTCCTTGATTTCTGGTTTGCGGTGGCGGCTATTGTAGCGATCTATTTGATTTGCTTGACGTCCATTAGTCGGGAAGATCAATTACCGTGACAAGACTCGTTCCGTTTTGCGAGAAGGGTTAGAGTCGTCAAGCCATTCGTAAAGCGCCTACAGCTAGCCCACGAAGAGGACCTTAATCGCATACTAGGTGAATAGTTGATAGTTTTACCCGGCTGGACCCGCGACGCGTATATCGATGTTGAGCAAGTCTACTATCCTCACAAATCGCATCGAGGCTTTACGCAATGGATTGATCGTGCAGCACCGGGCGCGGAGTGGGTGGGGATTCCTCTCGCTCAGTTAATTTGGCGCCGTATCCTCAACTCGCTCGGGTATCGGGCCGACTCGCCTACTAACGGTAGTCGTCACGGCTTTGTCTTTCGGTACTTGCCTTGCAAAGTCATGGCGACTGAAGATTTTTGTGCTCGGTTGCATCGCTCGCGTGAATGGATTCTCGTGGCAGATGCGCAAGTATGCCGGGTTGCGCTCGCAAAGTCTTCTTCGATCGTCGTGGATGAGTTCGGCATCTATGATGTTGGGCTGATCTCCGTCTCACGGCCGAATGAGTTGTTCTCGTTCAGCCATGACGAGCCGGCGATTTTCCGACGGGTAAAGCTCGTCAACTTTGCCTTGCCAGGAGAGTTTTGCACCGTAGACTGGCCGTGAGCGCGGCGGTTGCCTTAGAAGTGGCAAGATGACAACCTCGACACCGCAAATCAATATTGGCGAAGCGTCTCACTCCGGTTCAGACCGTGCTTGTCCTCCAAGTTGGGAGTTGCACTTGTATTTCGAAGATCTCAACCGACGTGGAAGGATTCACCTCGGTCGCCTGTTGCTACAGTCGCGCTACTGGAAGGTCATCAAAGACACGCTCGAGATTCTGAATGGGTACCGTGATCCGTTGCCGATGTCGCTGCTTGCCGAACTGTGTCAACACCCTAACCTGCTCGTTCGGTGCGCGGCGGTGGCGGGGTACGGGTCTTACACCACCGAGAGTGCGCGAAAGAAGCTGCTGAAGCACTTAGCCAGCGAAAAGGACGAACTCGTCTGGATCGATGGCATGATCACGCTCATCGAAGGGTGGCTTGACTCTGCGATTGAATACGCCACCGAATGCACCCAACAGCCTTGGTACCGGCGCCGCCCGCGGGACCAGTACGACGGCTACCGATACGACCCGTGTCTCGGTTTACGGGCGTCGCTGCTGTGTGATAACTTGCTGCGATTGACCGTCCGAACGGGCGAGTCGGATGCGGAAGGGTCGGGTGACGAAACGGACCCCGAAATCTTCCGCGATGCCAATCTGGAAAGCTGGATCGTAGACTCGATTGCCGAGTATCGACGGCGCACGGCCGCAAACGGCCCGGGCGAACCGCCCGGATGAGATAAACTACGTTCGTTGAGATAAGGCTCAACGGCCACGGCCGGCGGATCCTCGACCAAGCATCGGGGGAACGTCGGCCGTTTTGCGTCGTGCGTTTCAAAGGAGAATCACATGTCGACACTCGTGATCGTAGGGGCCCAATGGGGCGATGAGGCCAAGGGAAAGTTGGTCGATGTGCTGGGGCACGAGGCGGAGTACGTCGTGCGCTATGCGGGCGGAAACAACGCTGGTCATACCGTCATCACTGGCGGACGAACGTTTAAGTTTCAGCTGATCCCGGCCGGAATCTTGCACCCCGGCACCGTGGCGGTGCTGGGTAGCGGCATGGTGATCTGTCCGCAAGGGTTGCTAGAAGAGCTGGATCGGACCCGCGAAGTGCAGGCCGAACTCGGCACGCTACGCATCAGTTCGGCGGCGCACGTCGTGTTTCCGTTCCACCGGATGCTGGACCGATTGGAGGAAGAGGCGCGCGGAGAGAACCGGATTGGGACGACATCGCGCGGAATCGGGCCGGCGTACCAGGACAAGGTCGCGCGGCTCGGCATTCGGATGGGCGAATTTGTGCATCCGGAGCGGTTTCGGCAACGCCTGCGCGAGGTGCTGGATTACAAGAATCGGCTGCTAGCGATGTTTGGTTCCGAAGCGTTGGAATTTGAGGCATTGCACGCCGAATACTCGGCGTACGCCGATCGTCTGCGCGAGTTCGTGGTGGATACGGAGCCGCTGGTGCAGCGAGCGGTCCGCGAGGGACGTCGGGTGTTGTTCGAGGGCGCGCAGGGGACTTACCTTGACCTCGATTCCGGTACGTACCCGTATGTCACCAGTTCGCATCCGGTGGCGGGCGGGGCTTGCCTCGGTACGGGGGTGGGTCCGCGGCATATCGATCACGTGTTGGGCGTGTGCAAGGCGTACACCACCCGGGTCGGCTCCGGGCCGTTCCCGACCGAATTGGACAACGCGATCGGCGAGCAGATTCGGCAACAGGGGCAAGAGTTCGGAACGGTCACGGGGCGCGGTCGCCGTTGCGGCTGGCTCGATCTGGTGGCGCTGCGGCACTCGTGCGGCATCAATTCGCTGAGCGGGCTGGCGCTGACGCGGGTCGACGTACTGGCCGGCATCGGACCGCTGCAGGTGGCCACGGGCTACACGTTGAACGGCGAGCCGATCGATCACTTGCCGACCAATCCGTGGGATTTGGCGCAGGTTCAGGCGACCACGACCACGCTGGATGGCTGGGACGAAGATCTGCGATCGGCGCGGCACTGGAACGATCTTCCGGCGGCGGTGCGCACGTACTTGGAGTTCGTGGAGTCATTCACCGAGACGCCGATTGCGATCGTTAGCATCGGGCCCGACCGCGACGAGACGATCATCACGCGGCCGGACCTGATTTGGGCTTAGCGTTTAAGTCGTAGCGATTAGGGCGTGTAGAGGTAGGTCACCACGACGGTTCCGCGCAGGCGATTGCTCAGGATGGAGTTGATGCTGTTGCTTGCGGTGCCGTCGGTCTGCTGAGCGAGCGCCAGGAAGCACTCCTTGGGGCCGGCGCCGACGATCGCGTTGAACTGGAATGAGCCCGGCGCGTGGACGAGGGTCGTTTTGTTGCTGCCGATGTTCTCGACGCGCAGGCTACTCGGGCCCAGATAGTTCGTGACGCCGTCCCAGGCCGGGACCACGGGGGTCACAAAGTTGGTGCGGTAGCTCGTTTGGCCGAGGAGGTCGAACGAGCCGCCGGGTACGTTTCGGCCCAGGCTGGCGGTGGCAAAGTGGTCCCAACTTCCCTGGCGCGCGACGATGAATGAGTTCTCGAATCCGACCCGGATGTACGATCGCAGGGAGATTTCTACAACGACCCGGTCCAGGCGCCCCAGGGCCGGATCGAAACCGTTCACATTGAGGACGGTGGTCTCGGTCCGTTCGGAGGTGAAGAGGGTGGTCGGGAACCCGCTGATGCGAGCGTCGAACGGGAAGGATTGTCGGATCGAAGCGGCGAAGGCAAGGGGGGCGGTTGCCAGAATCGCGCCGGTCAGGGACCATCGCAAGCGTGCCATGGAGGCACGTTAGTCCTTTCGCGTGTAGCCGTCAAGGGCGAGGCCATTTCGGGCGTTCGGGAGGGGATGATCCCTCCCGGATCGGGCTGGCCGGCCGGCCGTTACGGGGCGGGCGTGTAAAAGTAGGTGATCTGCACCGTGCCGTTCACCTTCGCGCCGAAGTACGCGTGATTGTCGGGGCGCACAAACACGGTCAAACGAGAATAGAACTGGATCTCCTTTGCCTCGTTGCCGATGAATCGGGTGAAGTTCGGGCTGGTTGCCGTGATCGAGGCAACTTGTGATGCCGCACCGATATGGTCCACGCGGAATCCGCTGGCGCCGAACTGATTGATTTTGCCGTCGTACGGCCCCATGAGCGGCGAAACGTAGTCGGTGCGCGTTACCGCCTGGATCGCGGGAACGTAATCAAACGGGCCATCGTTCCAGCCGAGCCCAGCGTCTCCGATGTGCTCCCACGCAATGAACTTCGGGATCACGTCGGTGTTTTCCCATCCGTTTCGGAAGAAGTATTTGTAGGAAATCTTGATGTAGACGGACTTGAGCGTGCCCAGGGCGGGGTTGAACCCGTTGTACGCGAGGTTGTTGACTTGGAGGTATTCGCGCCCGCTCGAAGTCAGCGAGGGCGTGAAGCTGAACGGAAACTTTTGCGTGATGCTTTGGGCGTGTGCGGTGCTGGCGAGGCCAATGCCCAGAACGAGACACGATACGGCGATTTCAAGAGGCTTCCCCATGCGATGAATGTAGCGTCGCCGGGGAAGTCTCGCAAGTCGCACCCGTTACGGGGCGGGCGTGTAGTTGTAGGTGATGATGATCGTGCCGCGCGCGCGTCCGGCGTAGTACAGGTGCGATGCCGGCTTCGGGAACACGGCGAGACGGGCGTACATCTCGGCCACTTGGTCGCCGGCGCCCAAGAATTTGCTGAACGCAGCGTCGGTCGGCAAGATCAGGACGTTATTGGCACCGCTCCCGATCTGGTCCAGGCGGAATCCGCTCGGGCCGAAGTGATTCAGGTTGCCGTCGAATGCGGCCACGGTCGGCGAGGTGTAGTTGACGCCGTAACCGGCGTTGCCGGCATTGATGTAACCGGTCGGGTCGTTCCAACCGAACCCGGCGACCGCGTAATGCTGCCAACTGATACTGGCGGCGGAGGTAGACGTGTTCTCCCAGCCGTTGCGCATAAAGCTGCGGAGCGAGACCTGGACGTAGACCGATCGCAACGTGCCGAGCGCGGGATCAAATCCGCCGTAGGTGAGGTTGCTCACGTGGACGAGGTCGTCGCCATTGAGGGTCGGTACCACGTTGTAGGTGAAGTACTGCGTGATCTGGTCGGCAGACGCAACGGCGGCGGCCAACAGGGTGGCGGCGGCCAAAGAGAATCGGAAAGAGTTCATCGCCCGCAGTGTAAGCCGTTCCCGCCGAAAGCGCAACGTCCCCGGTGCGGGTGGCACCGAGGACGTCGGGGTGGATCGGATGGTCGGCTTATTCGCCGCGCGGCCGGAAGTCGAACTTCTTGCCGAGGAGCGACTGCCACTGTTCGCGTTGGCCGGTGGAGAGCACGGCGAGGATTTTCGCGTCGACCGCATCGCGTTGGCCCATGCCACCGCCTTGGCCGCGTCCGCCCCCTTGACCCCGTCTTCCGCCCTGGCCAAAACCGCCTTGCCCAGGACCACCTTGGCCAGGACCGCCAGGGCCGAAGTTCGGACGGCTTTGCTCCAGGATGCTCTCGATGGACGCGCGCTGGTTATCGGTGATCTTGAGCTTGGTCGCGATATCCGGCCGCAGGACGGCGCTGGCACCCTGCGCCTGCAGGCTCAGCTCTTGGAAGCGACGGAACTGGTTTTGGTTCAGTACGCCCTTGATCTTCGATTCGAACTGCTGGCGTCGTTCTTCCATTTCGGCTTGGTTCGGCCGCCCACCTTGGCCAGGACCGCCCGGGCCGGGCCCACCTTGGCCGGGACCGCCTTGCGGACGGCTGGATTCGAGGATGCCGCGAATCTGGTCGATCTGATTGTCGGTCAGTTGCAGTTCTTGGCTCACGCCCGGGATCATGAACAGCATCGGGCCGCCCATCATCATGCCGGGACCGCCGGGGCCGCGCTGACCGCGTCCGCCCGGACCACCGGGGAATCCGCCGGGGCCACCTTGCCCGCCGGGGAATCCTCCGCCCGGGAATTGGGCCAGCGCCGCCGAGGCGACCGTGACAAGCGCGATGGCGCTGACGACGAGTTTGCGAGTGAGAAGGTTGTGCTTCATCGTTCGACTCCGTTGAATCTCAACCGGGAGTCTAGGGGGGTGATATGAGTTTTTCGTGGGGAATCGGCAGTTCGATGACGAACGTGCTTCCCGCCCCGATTTCTGAGCTCACGGAGACGCGTCCGCCGTGACCATCGACGACGGCGCGCACAATCGAAAGGCCCAGGCCCATGTTGCGCGGCACATCCGCCGTGCCGTGAGTGCGGACTTGGTCGGCCCGGTACAGCCGATCGAAAATGTGGGGCAGATCGCGTTCGGCGATCCCTTCGCCCTCGTCACGCACGGTGATGCGCGCCGTTTCGGCCCCGGCTTCAAGCTTGAGCGTGATGGGCGCGCGGTCCGGCGGCGTGTGGCGCAGGGCGTTATCCAAGAGGTTGCACACCGCGCGGGCCAGCATCGCCGCGTCGGCATGTGCGACCACGGGGGTATCGGGCAGGGAGGTCACGATGCGGTCGTAGGCGTCGGTAGGCAGCTGTTCGAGGGCGCGAAAGATGACGTCGCGCAGGTCAAGGCGTTCGAATCGGAGAAAGGTCTCGGCGTCGTCGGCGCGGGCCAAGACGAGGAGCTGCTCCAACATTTGGGCCATGTCGGCGGCGGTGCGATCAATCTGGTGGGCGGCGGTCGGGTCCAGCGGACCACCGGCTAGCAGTCGAATGCGGGTAAGCGGCGTCCGGAGCTCGTGCGAAGCGTCGGCGGTGAAGCGTCGCTGGCGTTCGAAGGAGGCGTTGAGTCTGTCGAGTAAGCCATTGAACTCTGTGCCGACGGTGGCGAGTTCGTCGTTTCCGCGCACGGGCAAGCGCTGGTCGGGACGTTCGCCGGAGATGCGCGCGGCGGCTTCGGCCATTTCGCGCAGTGGTCCCAATCCGCGGCGCACCATGAGAAACGCGCCGAATCCCGCGATCAGGACGATCGCCGGCACGGACCACAAGACCATCGTGCGGGTGACGGACTGGGCGGTCTCCAAGTCCGTTATATCGCGCGCCATCTGAATCACGACGGGCAGCGCGTCCCGATCCCGGCCGACCACTTCGCGGGTGGAGTACACCCGCACGGTTCGGCCCTGCACTTGGACGGTCCGGAGGTCGCGCCCGGTGGCGATTGCCCGCTTCGCGCCGGCCTCGGAGATTGGTTGGATCGGGAAGTCGGGGTGCCCGACGGGTTTCGGAAGGGCAAAAAACTCGATCGGCGTCTCGCGCGACTCGCGGATGAGGCGGTCAAGATCGAGTTGGAAATCGACGGGCGGCGGACCTCCGTGCCCATCGTCATGCCCGCCTCGGTGGTTGGGCCCATTTCGGTCGCCGGGACCGCCCCGGGGACTGCGAAGCAACGCCATGATGCCGGGCGGACCGAAAGGCATGCGTCCGGGCATGCCGGGGGGGCGCTGGATCCGCGTGAGATCGTCGTCCACGATCCGGCGGAGCTGCTCGGACTGGGCCAGGAGCAGGCCGGTCAGCAGTACGCCCGTCGCGACCGCAATGATGGTGGCCGTGAACAGAGCGAGGCGAAGGCTGAACGACATAGACGTGTAATGAAGGCAACGGGTCAGGATGGAGTGCGGAGCGAGTACCCGAGTCCGTGCATCGTGTGCAGGAGTTTCGGCGCGTCTTCCGCCTCGAGCTTCTTGCGCAGCGACGCGACGTGGAAGTTCAGAGTGTTTTCGGTGCGGTCCTCGGTGTCGAACAGCGCGTCCATCAGCCGTTCGCGCGGGACAATGCGGCCTTCGTTCTTGGCCAACACTTCGAGCAGCCGGTACTCCTTCTTGGTCAGTCGGATCTCGTCGTCCCCGCGATGGACCGTGTGGGCCTGGGTATCGATGGTGAGGTCGGCCACCTGAATCTTGCCGGTGCGCTGCACCCAATCGCGCCGCACCAGGGCCCGGACGCGCGCAAGCAACTCTCGGACATCGAACGGCTTGATCAGGTAGTCGTCGGCGCCGGCATCGAGGCCGAGCACGCGGTCCTGAACGGTGTCGCGAGCCGTCAGCATCAGGATCGCCGAACGAACTTTGGCGGCCCGCAGTCGTTGGCACGCCACGACGCCGTCGACCTTCGGCATCATCACGTCGAGCACGATGAGACCGAAACGCTCGGACTGGGCGGCGAGCAAGGCGGCCTCCCCGTCATACACGATCTTGGTGCCGTAGCCGGCGTCTTCCAGCGCAGCCGCCACCCGACTCGCAATGATGGGGTCATCTTCCGCCACCAGCACGCGCAACATGGGGCGAGTGTAGCGGGTGCGGGGTGAGGAAATTGTGAGGAAGCGGACAACTTTCGCGGGTTGTGGGTGCATTCGTTGCGATTGCTCACGTATTAACTCGCTTGGGGATGCAGGGGAAAAAGGTCATGGGGGAGGTTGGCGGTTCCGGTATGTTGCCATTCGCCATGCGTGCTGCAGTACTTGGTTTCGTTTCGGGGGTTTTGCTCACCTCCGCGTTCGCTCAATCGGGGAGTAGCTCCGAGCCGACGCGCCTTACCCTGCAAGACGTCGTGCGACTGGCAAAGCAACGGAACGGCACGATCCGGAGTGCCTTCGCCGAAGTCGAAGCCGCCAAAGCGCGCCGCGTCAGTGCCTACGCAGCGTTTCTGCCCTCGATCACGCCGAACTTCGTGTACACCTACCAGGATCAGGAGATCGCCAACCCGCAGTTCGGGGGTCGCCGGTTCATCTTCGACCAAAAGCTCGGCTCCATCGACGCGAACTGGCTGTTCTTCGACAGCGGTCAGCGCAACACCGCCTACCGTCGGGCGCGGGTGAGCGAGCAGGCGCAGTTCCAGACGGCAACGAACCAACTGCGGCAAACGCTGTTCACGGTGGAACGCCAGTACTTCGAGACGTTGCGGGCGCAGGAGCAGCTGAAGGTCAGCGAAGCGCAACGCACCCGTACCCAGGCGGTGCTGGAGCAAACGAAGAAGCGAGTCGAGGTGGGGGATGCCGCCCGACGCGAGATTTTGCAGGCGAGTGCGGACGCGCTGAACGCCGACGTATCGCTCCTTACCGCCCGAAACTTGGTGGCGACCCAAGGTGCGTCGCTCAAGGCGAGCATCGGACTGGAAGTTACGAACGCCTTACCGCCGCTGGAGCCCGTGGCAGAGTCGCCGGAGTTTGACCGGCCGTCCGACCTGAATCAGCTCTGGACGAAGGCGATTTCGGCGCGGCCCGACTTGATGGCGGCGCGAGAGCAAGAGGAGGCCCAACGCCTCAACGTGCTGAACTTCAAGACGAATGCGGGAGTAACGTACAGTCTCAGCGGCGCCTACACCCTGCAGGTCACCCCGGATCGCCTCAGCAACCGATCGCTCCGGCTCCTCGTGAGCTACCCGCTGTTTGACGGCGGTGCGGCGCGGGCCGATGTTCGGGCGGCGGAGTCCACGCTGGAATCGCAGCGGCTCCAGAACCTGCAGTTGGAACGCAATATTCGGTCCGAGATCGAATCCGCGTACCTGCAGCATTCGCAAAACATCGAGCGATTGGCGGCGGCCAAGGCGGCGGTGGCGGCGGCGCGCGAGAACTACGCGGCGGCACTCGGTGCGCAACAGGTGGGATCGGGCGATCTCATCGAGGTGCTGACGGCGCAAGTCAGCCTGGTCACCGCCGAGAACAATTACATTAACGCGCTTTACGACACCTTGATCTCTGATCTCAGCCTGAAGCTCGCCACGGGTCAACCGTTGCCGGGCGAAAATACCGCCTAAACCAATTCCTTATGAAGCAACCAATCCTGATCTTCGTTGGACTCCTCGCTCTGGGCGGCGCCGGATGGTACGCGCTCGGCCAGAACAAAACTCCGGAGCCGGAGATTGAGTTTCGGTACGCGAAGGCGGAGAAGGGCGAGGTTGTCCGGTCCATCTCGGCGACGGGCGTCATCGTGGCGCTTACCGCGGTGGACGTCAAGTCGAAGGCGGGTGGGAACGTGGTGAAGCTCGCGGTGGACGAAGGCGCCCGGGTGAAGGCGGGTCAACTCATCGCGATCATCGACAAGGAAGACACCCAGGCACTTTACGATCAGGCGGCCGCAGACCTTGATTCGGCCAACGCGCGCGCGGGACAGGCGGAGACGAATCTCGAGCTCCAGATTCGGCAAACGCAGACCGCCATCGACGCGGCGAAGGCGAATGTGGCGGCCGCACGGGTTCGGCTGGAGCGGGCGAAGATAGAGTTTGAACGCCAACCGAAGCTGTCGCAAGCGAGCATTGACACCGCGCGGGCGAACTACGATACGGCGCTGGCCAGCCTGAGCCGACTCGAAAAGGTGGACCTCCCCCAGCAGCGCGCGGATGCGCAGAACGCGGTAAACGATGCAAAAGCCTCGGAGCAGGCGGCTCGAAATGAACTGGTGCGGCAAGAAAGTTTGCTGGAGAAAGGGTATGCGCCGAGCTCGGCCGTCGACAACGCGCGGCGAACGCTCGGTACGGCCACGGCCAACCTCGCCACGACCATGCAGCGGCTCAGCACGATCGACGCGTCGGCGCAGGTGCAACTGCGGTCGGCCCGGCTCGAGGTCGATCGCACGCGGGCACTGCTCAACCAGGCGAAGACGAACCGGATGCAGGATGAGATCGCCCGAACGAGCTACGAGGAAGCGAAGCGCGCCCTGACGTCGGCCGAAATCGCCCTGAAGCAGGCCCAAGATGCGCAACGTCAGAACGAAATCCGTCGCGCGGACATCGTAGCGGCGCGCGCGGCGATCGTCCGGTCGGAAGTGACGGCGAAGAATGCCAAGGTGAATTTGGACAGCACGACGGTGGTCGCTCCGCGCGACGGCGTCGTGACGAAGAAGTACCTCGAAGAAGGCACGATTATTCCGCCCGGCACCAGCACGTTTGCTCAGGGGACATCGCTGGTCCAGATCAGCGATGTGACGCAGCTTTTCGTGGAGTGCGCCGTGGATGAAGCGGATATCGGAAGCGTGAAGGTCGGCCAACGGGTGCGCATCGTGACCGAAGCGTTCCCGAATCAATCGTTTGAGGGCCGCGTGCAGCGCGTCAACCCGGCGGCCGAGACGCTGAACAACATTACGGCGGTCAAGGTGCGGGTGCAGATCAACTCCGACACGAAGGTGCCGGTGGTTCCGGGGATGAACGCCACGTGCGAGTTCGTGACCCTCGAGAAGAAGGGCGTGCTCGTGGTGCCGTCGCAAGCGGTTCAGGACAAGGACGGCAAGAAGTTTGTCCGCGTCAAGTCGACGTTGCCCACCAAGCCGGAAGAACGCGAGGTGAAGGTCGGCGAGACCGGAAACGAAGGCGTCGAGATCTTGGATGGCCTGAAGGAAGGCGATGAGGTCGTGACGGCGGAGATCAATTTGGCCGAACTGCGGATGGTTCAGCAAAAGATGAAGGAAGCTCAGGAAGGCGGCGGATTGGCCGGCGGCGGTCCGCGCGGACCGGGCGGAAATCGTCCGCGGGCGACAACGGGCGGCGGTTCGCGTCCGCGATAACGCCGGGTTGGGAATGCGTAGCCGCGCGGTTGCGTATTCCCATCGGATCACGAGGAATTCAAGATGAACGTTTGGGATGCCGTTACCACCGCACTGCGGGCGATTTCTGCCAATAAGTTGCGCTCCATGCTCACGATGCTGGGGGTGGTCATCGGCGTTGGTTCGGTCATCGCCATGATCGGAATCGGCGAAGGGACCAAGAAGAAGTCGATCGAGAACATTCAGGTGATGGGCACGAACATGCTGACCGTGATGCCGAATTGGCGGCGCGGTAGCGTGGCGGGCGGTCCGAATGACATCCCGACGCTCAAGGACGAGGACGTCGTTCAGCTCAAGAAGGAGGTCCCGTTGATCGAGCTCGTAACGGGCACGGTCGGCGCGCGGACCACGGCGAAGTACAAGAACATCAACTACTTCACCCAGGTCACGGGCGCGCAGCCGCAGGTCGCGGTCATCCGCAACGCGACGCGGATGCATCAGGGCACGTGGTACACGACGGTCGATGAGGCGGAGGCCAATCGGAAGGCGGTGCTCGGATACCTCGTCTACCAGGAGCTCTTCGGCGAAGAGAACGCGATCGGGGCCACGATCCGGGTCAAGAACCAGAATTTTGAAGTCGTCGGCGTGGTCGGGTTCAAGGGTGGGTCGGGCATGTGGAATCCTGACGACCAGATTTACATTCCGCTGGCCACGGCCAAGACACGGTTGCTCGGGCGCACGAATCTGGACACGATCGTGATGCAAGGAAGCAAAACCGAATTTTTGCCGATGATGCAGCAGCAGGTGGAAGAGTCGCTCGGCAAGAAGCGTCGCAATGCGAGCGGCGAGCCGCTGTTCCGCGTGATCAATCAGGGCGAGTGGATCGAGCAGATGGAGCAGCAGACCCGATTGCTGTCCACGCTCCTCGCCGGGATTGCGTCCGTTTCGTTGCTCGTCGGAGGCATCGGCATCATGAACATCATGCTCGTATCGGTGACCGAGCGCACGCGGGAAATCGGTCTGCGGAAGGCGATCGGTGCCCGGCGCGAGACCGTCCTCGGTCAATTCCTGTTGGAGAGTGTTGTGATGTGTACGGTGGGCGGCATGGTCGGCATCATTCTCGGCCTCGTCAGCGTGACGTACGTGGCCCAGAACCTCAAGGTGCCGCCGGTGGTCAACACCACCGCGATCCTCATGTCGTTCGGATTTTCGGCGGCGGTTGGGTTGTTCTTCGGCTTCTACCCGGCGCTGCGCGCGTCGTCGCTGCAGCCGATCGAAGCGCTCCGGTACGAGTGAGTTCGGCCGTTTGCGGCGTGGAGATCAGCCGGCAACGATCCGCGTCACGTCCAACCACGCGCCGGCCCAGGCGGTGCGGGTGCGCTCCAGCTGGACCAACTGACCGTTCAGGTGGACCGCGTCGGGACGGCCGTGAAATACGAAGGTCGGCCGGATTTCGCCGAAGGCGTCGGACAGGGTGTTCACCGCGATCGCGATGTTGCCGTCGGCGATGGACATCTCGAGTTCAATCTCCGATTCGACGCCGCGTTGGTAATCGAAGCTGAGACCATCATCGGCGAGATATCGTTCGCGAATGCTGGCGGTTTCGCACGCGTCGGAGGACGGCAGAAACACGTGAAACACGGGGTTCAGCAGGTCTACCGCGTTGTCGGTCGGGGTGCCGGCCTGCATCGGAATGACGGCGAACGGGGCGACGTAGATCGGGGAGCCATCGCGCTGGCGGCTGACGCGGTGCGTGCCGGGGGAGAGCCACCGGCCGGTGTTGGTGTCGTACCACGGTCCATCGGACGGCAGGTACACCTCCCGGCTCGGACTGCCGAGGTCCAAGAACGGGGCCTGAAGGATGCTGGGACCGATGAGGAATTGGTCGGCAATCCGCTCGGTGCGGGCAGAGTCCTCCGCGTACAGCATCGGTCGCATGATGGGGTCGCCGCAAATGCTCTGCCGCACGAACTGCTGGTACAGATACGGCATCAGTTTCATCCGGAGCCGGATGTATCGGCGCAACAGTTGCATCACCGCGGGCGGAAAATTGAACGGTTCTTGGTCGCGGTGGCCGCGGCCGCAGTGGTTGCGGAGGAAGGGAAAAAGGAATCCGGCCTTCATCCACTCGACCATGAGCGCGTCGGTGACGTCTCCGCCAAAGCCGCCGAGGTCCGGTCCGTTGAAGGGCAGGCCGGAGAGCGACATCCCGAGGCTGGTCGGCACGCTGAGCCGGAGATAGAACTCGTTCGACACGTTGTCGCCGGTCCAGATGGCCGCGTAGCGCGAGCTTCCGGTGTAGCCGCTGCGCGACAGGATAAAGGGCCGCTCGTTCGGTTCGGCCTGCAAAAAGCCGTCTTGGGTGGCGATCTGCATGCCGAGGGCGTACTGGTTGCGATGAGCGGCGTGGGGCAAGGTCGCGCCCTCGAAGCGCATTTCCGTCGGGTCCACGGGACCGGTGGACGGGTCGTTCATATCGACCCAGCAGGCACCGAATCCGGACGCACGGAAGTCGCGTGCGTATCCGGCCCACCACGCGCGGGTTTCGCTGCGGGCAAAGTCGGGGAAGACGGTCTCGCCCGGCCACACGAGGCCCACGAAGGCGCGCCCCTCCTGAGTGAGGCAGAAATGGCCATGGGCGGTTCCGTCGTCGTACACCTGGTAGCCCGGATCAAGCTTCACGCCCGGGTCGATGATGGGCACAATGCGGCGCCCGTTAGCGGCGAGCGCGTCCGCCGTGCGTTGCGGACCGCCGGGGAACGCCGAGTCCGCGACGGTAAAGATGCGGTAGCCGTCCATGTAATCCAGGTCCATCCACAGCGCGGAACACGGAATCTGGTGCGTGGCGAACTGGCGGTCGAGCTCCGTCAAGTCATCGTGCCCGGCGTAACCCCAGCGGGATTGGTGGTACCCGAGGGCCCAGATCGGTGGACGCGGGGTGACGCCGACGAGCCGCTGGAGCTTGCGCGTGACGTCGGCGATGGTGTCGCCGGCGATGATATACAGGCAAGGCTCGCCGCCGTCGTTGCCCATCAACAAGTGCTCGTGGGTGCGCTGCCATTCCACAAAAACGCGGGCTTCCTCGATGCCGGGTGTTTCAATAAACGCCGGGTACGGGTTGTGGAGCAGCAAGCCGACGTAGCCCTGGGCGGATCGCACGAGCACGTAGGGCGTGCTAAAGTAGGGCGGATCGGTGGGGTAACCGCCCCACTGGGCGAAGTGAAAATCGCTCCAAACGTCCGTGTTCCAGAACCGGTTGCGGTAGCCGCTCAGCTCGATCTCGCCGTACGTCTTCTCGCCGAGTCCATAGAAGGTGACCTCGGACGGGACGGCGAACTGGAACATGCTGGCCTCGCCGCAGGCTCCGAATCCCTGCGCGGCGAGGCTGAGGATCGGTTGGCCATCGCGGCCAAGGACCTGAAACCCGTCGTTGGTGGGTTGGATGCGGCCCGCCGGACCCGGCGCGGGTGGCTCCAGCGGGACGAGCGAGCGGTTGGGACCGAAGCGCGCATGGCGGACGGTGAGGCACGCGACATCGTCGGCAAACCAGGCCAATTCCGCGGAGCCGGGCTGCTGGTCGAGTTCAATGCCGACCTCGGCGCGGACTTCGGAGGATGAGACGGGCGGGAACGCGATGGGGATCGGGACGAAATTTGCCGGGTGGGGATACTTGTTGAAGAACATCGCGCGTTTCCATTGTGACTCCCGACATTCGGCTGACGTCGTGTAATCTATTGGATGATGCGAGGGTGGCGAGCATGGTGTCTCGGCGGATTGGCCCTCGTGGCCGCCGCAGGTCACGGTCAGACCGGGACCGAATTGCCGGACGTGGCCGCGCCGCTTCCCGCCGTGCCGATGCCGGCATGGCGGATCGCCGGGGAGTACGACTGGGCGACGGAATACACGGTCGAGCTCCCAAGCCCGCTCCGCGTCGGGCCCGCCGTCAACCACGTGATCCCGCTGCGCGTGTTTATTCCGGAAGGTAGCCGGGGTCCGCATCGCCTGGTGCTCATCGCGCACTACTGGGGGGCAAACGACCTGCGCAGCGAGGTTTCATTGGCGCAAGAGCTGGCCAAGCGGAACATCGCATCGGCGGTGTTGACGTTGCCGTATCACTTGCAGCGCACGCCGCCGGGTGAGCGATCCGGTGCGTTGGCGATTCAGCCCGATCCGCAGGCGCTGCGGGAGACGACCTTGCAGTCGGCGCTTGACTTCCGGCGGACCTTGGATTACTTGCTGGCCAAGCCGGAGTTCCGGTCGGATCGCGTCGGGATCGCCGGGACGAGCTTGGGCGCAATTGTCAGCGCGCTGGTGTTTTCGGTCGAGCCTCGCGTCACCGACGCGGCGTTCATTCTCGGCGGGATCGACCTCGCGGGGTTGCTATGGCAAAGTTCGCGGGTGGTTCCACAGCGGGATGCGCTCCGTGCGAAGGGGGTCACACTCGAGTCTTTGCGCGAGTCGTTGCGTCCGGTGGAGCCGGCGGCGAGGCTGCCGCGCCCCGCGAGTTTTCCGCAGAACGGACAGGCCCTGGTCATCGTGGGCAAGTTCGACACCGTGGTTCCGGGGCCCAACTCTCAGTTGCTGATCGACCGAATTCCGGGCGCGCACCGGCTGGAGATTGACACCGGGCACTACGGCGGCATTTTTGTGCAGCGGCGATTGTTGCGGGAGACCGCGTCGTTCTTCGGCGAGGCGTTCGCGGATCGGGATTACGTCCCGCCGACCCGGTTCTACGCGCCGACGATTCGGCTGGGCGTGAGTCTCCAGACTCAGCGCGGATTAGAGGTCGGCGGCGGCCTGGACCTGTTCGCTTTGGACCGGGCCGGTCGCTGGAAAGGCACCGCGTTCATCAGCCCGAGCGGGCCGCAACTGTGGATTCACCGCGGAATTGGGGCCGGGTTCAGCGTGGGCGCGGTCGGCAGTTTGCAGCGAGTCGGCGTCGGATTGATGTGGAGCACGGTGCTTTGACCGACGCGCCGGATGGATCGGAGGTGGGCGTGAGTCCGCCCGCTCCTAGCCCGTCTGACCTGAGTCCGTCTGACCTAAGTCCGTCTGGGATGAGCCTGCCGGAACTCAGTTTGCCGGGCCGAAACCTGTGGCAGACCACGCCGAGATTGGCGGCGGCCGCCGGAGCCACGGTCGGATCCGGTCGGACGCCGAGCGGCATGAGTTACGTACAGGCGGTGGGCGACCTTTCCCATCCCATCGCGAATTATCTGATGGTGGCGACGGACGGTGCGCCGCACGATTGGGGCGCGATTGAGGCCGCGCAGGGCTACCTGTACGTTCTACTGCGGCCGGGGAGTTCGCTATCGACGGCTTGGCGCGAGCAGGCGCACGCGCGGCGATGGATGCGTCTGTACCGACTGGCGCAAATGGTGCATCCGGAGCCCACGCGCACCGCGTTGGCCTGGCCGGAGGTGGAACGGTCGGACGCGGTGCGGCTCATGATGGAAACGTTCTTCGGTCGCCATGCGACGGAGGATCAGGCGGCGATCGCGGGTTGCTACCAGCGGGTGAATATGCCGATGGTGGGCACGGTCGATTCGCTGGGGCTGGCGGCGGCGGCGATGGTGAGTCCCACCGAAGAAAGCGTGGGGATCTACAACCTGTGCGTGCCGGCCTCGCGACGCCGTCTCGGCCACGGCGGTTCGCTGGTGAAATTGATCCTGCAGGCAAGCGGCGGACGGCCCGTCACCCTGCAGTGCGAGCCATCTTTGGTGCCGTGGTACGAGCGATTTGGATTTCGTTCGGTCGATTTTGTCGAAATTTATGCGATGCGCCCCAAAGATAAGGCCAAAGTGTTGTAGCATGAACGTTCAGTGCGCTTTGAACGTCGTGCGTTCACGCTTCTTGAATTGATCGTTACACTCGCCATTTTGGTCATTCTTGCGGGTGTGCTTTTCCCTGTCTTGACCCGGGCCCGAATCGAGGCGCTGCGGGTGGGATGCCTCAGTAATTTTCGGCAGGTGACGGCCGCGGCGCTGATGTACTCTGCGGACTACGACGACGTGTTCGTACCGGTGAACCATCGTACGGCAGGCGGGGGCGATTCTTCCAACGATCGTACGTGGGTGCAGCTACTGCTGCCATACGGTCGGTCGTTCCAAATCTTCTTTTGCCCCGCCGACCCTCAAGGCTTTCGGACGGCCACGGCGCGCTTCGATGCGGACCTAGTGCCCGGCGACACCAGCAGCGGCTACTTTTCGGCCAGCCAAAGCGTGAACGTGGGCTACAACCACCAGTACCTCTCGCCGATTTTGCGATCCACTGGCGGTTGGGAAGCGATGCCGCGCAGCGCGTCGGTGATCTCGGACCCGGCGTCCTCGCTTTTCTTCGTTGATTCCACCGGACCGACGTCGACGGCATCCGGAGGCTCTTGGCTCGTGTCGGCTCCGTGCCGGTACGAGGCTACGCCCAACGGGCAGGTGATCGACACGTTCTCCGGCCGGACGGGGTCGGTGGAAGTGTTCACGACGACGGACGGATGGCCAGCGGTCGATCAACCGGTGTACTCCGAACCGATTCAGTACGGCGGCGCATGGCCGCGACACGGGCAGCGGTTTACGCTAGCCACGTTGGCCGGCGGCACGAAGTCGGTCAGCCTGCGCCAACTGACGGACGGATGCGATTTGGGTGCGAATTGGAGCGGGCTGATCCGCGACAATCGCGCGTACCTGTGGGATATCCGGTAGCGGCCGCCGTTCCCTTAGGTCAAGCGGGTTACAATGACCCCGTGTCCGGACACCTTCATCGGAGATGGTGGCGACCCATGCTGGCGTGGGTCCTCGTATTGATCGCGGTTGTGCGCGCCGCCGCCGCTCCGACCGACGACCAAATCCGCCAAACCTACCGCGGCCTGATCGATCAGGTGGACGCACCTCTGGTTCAGCGGACCTACCGCGAGATCGCCGCGTTTGGCTCGCGACTGGCGGGATCGGAGGGTGAACAGCGCACCATTGCGTACCTGAAGGACCGGCTGGCGGCTCTCGGAGCGACGCGCGTGACCGAGGTGCCTTTTGATGTGACCGTGCCGAATCCGGAATCAACCGGCTCGCTCACCGTAGGCGGGAAGGCGGTCACGGTGTATCCGCTGTGGCCGAACCTGGTCCGAACTTCGACTTGCGATGCCACCGGGCCGATCCTGTACGCCCGCTACGGTTCGCTGGAGGAGCTGAGCGGAAAAACGATCGAAGGCAGCATCGTGCTCATGGAGTTCAACTCCGGCAATGGCTGGCGGAATGCGGCGAAACTCGGGGCGAAGGCGATCATTTTTTTGGCTCCGGATGTACCGAACCGGGCCGAGGCCGAATACAAGTTCAGCGGTGTCCCGCTGAGCATTCCGCGGTTCTATCTGCCGCTTAAGGACGCGACTCCGGTGCTGCAGGCGGCCCAAGCGCAGCGATCGGCCAAACTGGTCTGCCGACAGGATTGGCAATTGCGGAAATCTGGCCTGTTAACGGCCGAGTTCCCCGGAAGCGAGGCGCGCTACGCGAAGGAGCCGATTGCGCTGTTTGCTTCGACGGACGCGATGAGCGTGGTGCCCGGCTTGGCGCCGGGGGCCGAGGAGATCGGCGGAATGGCGGCGGCGCTGGAGGTCGCACGGATCCATGCCGCGCGCAAGTCGCCGCGGCCCTTGCGTCTGGTGTTTGCCGGCGGCCACGGACTCGGGTTGCAAGGCGCCCGCGAGTACGTGGAGCAGTTCTTCCACGGCAAGGAGGCACCGCTTTTCACCCTGACGCTGGACGTGACGAGCGGCGCCCCCACGGTCGGAAGCTACGCGCGCGGATGGTTTTACGAGTTTCGGGATGAGCCGCTGAATCCGGTCCGAAGCATTTCGCGCGCCTTCCGGGCGCATGCCGATCGACTGGCGAAGGAGATGGGCGTTTCGCCCGGGCGTACCGTGCTGATCGACGCGGTGAACAACGGCGATAGCCGGACCTGGAAGAACAATATCTCCGGCAAGTTTGCCCTGGACGCGGAGCCAATGGCCCTGGCCGGCATCAACGCGATCACGTTTATCACGGTGGAGGATAGTCGACCGCGGATCGACACGCCGGCGAATACTCTGGAGCACCTCGACTTCGGCAACGTCACCCGGCAGGTGGAGACGATCACGTGCATGGTGCATCACCTGTTGCACGATCCGCGCGATCTCGGGGAGACCAGCGATCACAAGGTGCCGCTGAAGCCCGCCGGCCCCAGCCGGATGCGGCTGATCGGTGGGTTTGGCCGACTGCACGGGCAGGTCGTCGCCTTCGACCCCACGCGGAGCTTCGTTCCCGATACGCCCATCAAGGGATCGCTGGCCGCGTACCTCGGTCGGCAAACCACGATGATGGGCGTGCGCGGAAACCTGGTGCAGGTGACCCGAGGTGATCGGGCCGAGTACGAGTTTTTCGGGATTCCGCCGATCAACGCGTACTGGGGCGACAACATTCCGCCGAACCGGATCGCGGCATTCGGCATTGATGAGCCGACCGGCAACGTCAACTATGCGGCATCGCTGGGAGTGTACGGCGACGCGCAGTTTCCGATCTTCTTCCGGCTGAAATCGGGCGATCGGCAGTCCCCGATCGTGGTGTTTCCTTGCGTGGCGATTGACCTCTACGATGTGGTGGATCCGCAAGACCTGCGCGCCATGGCGTTCGTGGAGCCGCTGGATGCGCGCACCGGGTCGATGCCGCAAGACTGGGGCCTCTTTATGCCGCCGTTTGACCAGCGGCTTCAATCGGAAACCGAGGACAGCCAGGTCGTGTTTGTGCGGCCGAACCAGAAGTACATGCTCCTGGGCGGCAGTTTTGAGATTCGGCTCATTCTGACGAACTCCAGCGTGGGCGATGAGGAGGGCAAGGGGTTCTTGGCACCCGGCGCGGGCACGGAGAAAGGGAATCGGCCCGACGTGGACGGACGGGCACTGTTCCCCTTCACCGCATTGAATTCGGCACGCGACATCATCGCGATCAACCAGACGCGGCTCGACCGATTCTTTAAGTACCGGATCATCAGCCCGGGGATTCAGGACCTACACCAGCAGGCGAAGGATGAATTGGCGGCGGCCGAGCAATCGGTGGTGGAAAAGCAATGGGCCGACGCGCAACGGCACGGCCGCGCGGCGTGGGGATTCGCGCTTCGCGCGCACCCGGTCATCATGACGACGGCGAACGACGTGGTGAACGGCGTCGTTTTCTACCTGTTCCTGCTCATTCCATTCAGCTACTTCCTCGAACGGCTTTTCTTTGGGAATCAGCTGCTCATCAAACAGCTGAGCTACAGCATCGGAATCTTTATCAGTTCGTTCATCTTGCTGCGGCTTATCCACCCGGCGTTCGAGATTGTCCAAAACCCGACGATGATCTTCATCGCGTTTGTGATGGGGGTCTTGGCGTTGATCGTCATCTCGTTTATTCTTGGCAAGTTCGAGAACTCGATGAAGGCGATTCGGGCGCAGCAGAGCGGCGTGCACGAGGTGGACATCAAGCGGAGTAGCGTCGCGATGGCGGCGTTTAACCTCGGGGTATCCAACATGCGGCGACGCAAGGCTCGCACGATCCTGACGACGCTTACGCTGGTCGTCATGACCTTCATCGTCCTAAGCTTTACGAGTATCGTGAGCGACTTTGCATTGAACGAAGCTCCGAGCGACCATCCGGCCGAGTACCCGGGACTGCTGATCCGTACCCCCGGGCTGGACCCGTTGCAAAGCAGTACATACCGCATGATTACGAACGAGTTTGCCGGTAAGGGTACGGTGGTTCGGCGCGCTTACTACTACGGAGCGGATATCGGGGATACGGGTGTCCTTTCGTTGCAACGTGCGGATCGGGTGGCCGAAGTCCGCGCGATGCTGGGTATGGAACCGGCGGAAGCAAAGGTGCTTAAACCGCAACGCGCGTTGCTGCCCGGCGGACGGTGGTTCCGCGAGGGCGAACGGAACGCGATGATTCTGCCGCAACCTTTGGCCGAGCAACTCAAAATTGATCCGGAGTCCGTGGGGAAGGCGAAGGTGACGTACGCGGGGGCCGAATTCACCGTCATCGGCATTGCGGATTCCGGCTACCTGCGGGGATTGCAAGATTTGGACGGCGATGGTGCGCTGCCGCCCGACTTCAGCCTTTCTCGCCGGTATCAGGAAGCCAACGCGAGTACGACGCAGGCCTTCCGAAGCTACCTGCGACTTGATCCGAGTTCGGTATTCATCGTACCGGCGGCGACGGCGTTCACCCTTGGCGCCGACCTGCGGACGATTGCGGTGCAGTTCGACGATCCGAAGGCGACCCGTAAGGCGCTCGAGGAATTGATGCCGCGGATGCGTCTGAACATGTACGCGAGCGTGCCCCGTCCGGGCGATTCGGGCGAACTGGAAGTGAAGCAGTTCTCGATCTTTCAGGCGAGTAAGAGCACGGGGATCGGTCTCATTATCGTGCAGTTGCTGATCGCGTCCGTGTTCGTGCTGAACACGATGATCGCCAGTGTGTACGAACGGACGAAGGAGATTGCGATCTTTAGCAGTATCGGTTTGGCACCGAACCATATCGCCATGCTCTTCTTTGCCGAATCGCTGGTGTACGGCGTATTGGGCGCGGTCGCGGGTTACTACGTGGCCCAGGGCACGGCTAAGGTGATCGTCGCAACTGGCGCATTACCAGGTCTGACGCTCAACTTTAGCAGTACGAGCGCGGTGATGTCGGCGGTCATTGTGATGGCAGTTGTCCTGCTCAGCACCATCTATCCGGCTCGGCGTGCCGCTCAGATTGCCGCTCCGGCCATGAACGATGACGTGTTCAATAGCGAGCCGGAAGGCGACGACTGGCTCCTGCCGTTGCCGTTTAGTATCAATGCTAACGAGGCCGCGCCGCTTACCGTGTTCTTGGGCGAATGGTTTAAGGCTTACGAAGGCTTTACCATCGGGGAGTACGTGTCGAAAGATACGGTGTACCGACGTGGGCCGGAGATCAACGGAAAGCCAAGTTATGAGGTGGAGTGCAGCATGTGGCTGGCGCCGTACGATTTGGGGATCTCGCAAACGCTCAAGCTTTCGATGGTGCCGGGTCAGGTTCCGGGGGTGTACGTGCTAGACCTCCAACTGCACCGACTAGCCGGGGACCCCGAGAACTGGCCAACCGTCAACCGACGGTTCTTGGCGAGCCTGCGGCGGCAATTCTTGACCTGGCGCACGCTGGAGCGGGAGCAACGTCAGCGGTACGTGGAATCGGCCGCCGACCTGCCTACCGAGCGGGAACGCGAGGCCGTCGGTGCGTAGAATCGAAGCATGTTTACGGGCTTGATTCAGACGGTAGGGCGCGTTTCGGCGCGGAGTGATGCGCAACTCGCGATCGCTCGGCCCGCCGAGTTTCGGGACGTTGAACTCGGAGAAAGCATCGCGGTGAACGGCGTTTGCCTGACGGCCGTGACCGCGCAGTCCGAGATCACGTTTGATCTGAGCGAAGAAACTTGGCAACGCACGGCACTGGGGCAGCTCTCGGTGGGCGACCCCGTGAATCTGGAGCGGGCGATGCGGGCCAGCGACCGGCTCGGCGGCCACGTGGTGCAAGGCCATGTGGACGGCGTCGGGACGGTTGTATCGGTCACTTCGGCGGGAGAGAGCTCGGTTTGGACCTTCCGCGTGCCCGATGATTTGGCCCGGTTTTTGGTAGATAAGGGTTCGGTGGCGGTGGATGGCATCTCGTTGACCGTGGTACGTCCGCGCGGGCCCGAGTTTGACGTGGCTATTATTCCGCACACCCTGGCGCACACGAACCTTCACGCGCGGCGTCCCGGAGACGCGGTCAATATCGAGGTCGATGTGTTGGCGAAGTACGTTGCCCGGTTGATCGAGCCGTACCGCTCGCCGAATCCTGCGTAGAAGGCGGCATGTCAGATGCGCGCGTCGCCCTCGTTACCGGCGGCAACAAGGGGATCGGGTTCGAGATTTGTCGGCAGTTGGCGGGGCAAGGGTTTCGGGTGGCGCTGGGCGCACGCGATACGGAGCGCGGCGAAACGGCGGCCGCCCAACTGCGCTCGGAAGGGTTAGACGTCGAATGGTTTCCGATCGATATGCGCGATTCGGCG
>JANRKI010000070.1:0-23397 GCA_033763535.1 Fimbriimonadaceae bacterium
AAACGCTGCGCTCGCGCGGGAAGTCGCGGTGACCGTACCACCGATCGCGCCGGATGCGACGTGGCACCGCGCGCTGCTGACCATGCGGCAGTTTGAGGTCGACACGCTGGCGGTGGTGCACGATGGGGCATGGGTCGGCACCTTATCCATCGGCGATGCGCCAATCGCCGAGCCGGAGGAACTCGCCCAAACCGAGGTCGGACCGATCCGGCCCGAGTTCGGGCTTGCGCTCGATAGCACGCGGACGGAGGTGTTGGATTGGATGCGGACCCACGGACGGCGCAGCGCAGTGCTCCGTGGCGACGACGACTCGGTGTTCGGGACGGTGCGATGGATCGAGCTGTTGCTTCCGCAACGCGGCGTGACGCCGCTGCCGCTGGTCGGGGGGATGGCCACTCCGCTGGGCGTGTATCTCACGACGGGAGGGGTGACGGGCGGAGCCCCGGTACTCGGCCTCGTGCTGACCGGCATGACGATGGGATCGCTGCTGTTGGCGGCGAACTTGGCGATCGGGTACGCGCAACCTTGGCTGGTTCGAGCCGCCAGCGGTTGGGTGGGCAGGGATTGGGTCGGCGGGCTGGCCGAAGCCGCGACGATCGCGGTGTTCGCGCTCGGGCTGCGATTGAGCCCGCTCGCCCGGATTCACGGCGCGGAACACATGGTGGTTCACGCGATTGAGCAGGAGATTCCCCTGACGGTGGCGACGGTGCGGCGGATGCCGCGCGTTCACCCGCGCTGCGGCACCAATTTTGCGGTCGCGTTCACCCTGTTTCTGACCATTTTGACCACGCCGTGGATTCCACATCTCGAGTTTCGGCTGCTGGCGGCCGTGCTGGTCTCGGGCACGGGCATGCGGCGGATCGGCGGTTGGGTGCAGTACTGGATCACGACGGCGGCACCGAAGGATCACCAGATTGCGCAGGCGATTGAGAGTGCCGAGGCGTTGCGCGCTCGGTACCGGGCACGGCGGCGGGCGGAGCCGAATCCGTTGGTACGCGTGTGGAATATGGGCGTTTTGCAAGTCTTTTTTGGCACCTCGCTTGTCCTCGGGACGTTCAGTTTGCTGGCGTGGTGGTTCCGCTGGCCGCTCCCTTTCGAGATCTGGTGACTTGGTGGGATCCGTTCGGTACCGGGACCGAACCTTCCGGGACCAAACCACGGGCGCGGGTACCATGGAGGGAGTGGAATTGGGTTATCGAATTGCGATCGGGCTGGGCATCCTCGTCGCGGTGCTCTTCACTGCCCTCGTAGTTCTCACCGGAAAGGGCGACGCCATGTCGGGCGGCGGAAGCATCCGCACGACCTACAAGGGTAAGGCGAGCTTTGACGACCAGATTTCGAAATGGACGCTGATTCTCGGGGCACTCTTTATGGCCCTCATGCTGGTGGTCGACGGACTCAGCCGATACATTTCAAAGTCCTAAGTACGCCTTTCTCGAATAGCAGATCGGGTTCAGGAGCGCGCTCCTGAACCCGATCTGCGTTTTGGCGGTTGCCCGTGGACGACTGACCGAATCAGGCCTTCTTTTTCTTCGGGGCGACGGGCGACTTGATGCTCGGGCCCTTGGCGTACTTGTCCGGAGCGGCCTTGAACGCGGGCGGGCATCCGCCGCAGCAGAAGAAGTATCGGCGACCCTTGTAGTCCGCGAACATCTTCTTTTTGGTCGCATCCGCGATGTTCACCACATCGTTCGGCATGACCGCGCACTTGATCGTCTTCGGCGTCTTTTCGGTCTTCTTGGTTTGAGCGGCGCCCAGGCTCACTACGGCGAGGGCCGTCACGGCCACCATCAGCGTTCGATTCATCGTGTATTCCCCCGCGGCCCGGCGAAGCACCGGAGCCGGTCAGTTCATTACACTTTACGTGATTTGTCCGGTCAAACGCTCCGCATCCTGCACACAAACGACCTCCACGGCACGCTCTCGGACGCGGTTGCCGCGCGATTGGCCGAGTTTCGCGCCGATGCGGATCTGTACGTGGACACCGGCGACGCGGTGAAAGCAGGCAACTTGGCGATCCCGGTTTCGCCCGACCCGGTGTGGCCGCGCCTGGCGGACCTCCGCTGTACGGCGAGCGTGCCCGGAAATCGCGAAGCCCACCTGTACGAGTACGTGATGCGACTGAAGCTGGCTGGACTCGCCCACCCGATGCTGTGCGCAAACCTTCGGCACGTCCGCGGCGAGCCACTGTTCCCGTCGTCCGCCATCGTTCCGATCGCCGGTTGGCGAGTCGGGCTGATGGCGGCGATGGTGCCGATGGTGACCGAGCGCACCAAGACGAAGGCGGCGGCGACGTTGCGCTGGACGGCCCCGATTGATGCGCTCAGGTCAGTGGCCGAGGAGCTTCGGCCGCAGGTGGACGTGCTCATCGCGCTGACCCACATCGGTTTGGCGCGCGATCGGGAACTCGCGGCGACGATTCCCGCGATCGACATCATCTGCGGCGGACACTCGCACGATGTGTTGCAGGAGCCGGAACTCGTCGGCCGAACCTGGATCGTTCAGGGCGGTTCGCACGCGCGGTACGTGGGGCGGTACGAATGGCGCGAGGGGGCGTTGACCGGCGGCTTGGTGCCATTACGTTCCGCCGCCGCACGTTAGGAGCGGAGCATCGTGCCGATTCCGGCGTCGGTGAAGACCTCGACAAGCAAGGCATTTTCGACGCCGGCATTGATGAGGTGGACGGCCTTGACGCCTTGGCCGAGCGCGTCGAGGGCGGCCTGAAGCTTGGGAATCATGCCGCGACTGGCGCGACCGTCCGCGATCATCGCCCGCGCGAGGTCGGTGGGAAGGGTGGAAAGGGTGCTCTCCGGATCGTCGGCCGACGCGAGTACGCCGTTGGTATCGGTCATGAGGATCAGCTTTTCCGCCCGGAGCGCACCGGCCACGGCGGCGGCGGCGGTATCGGCGTTCACGTTGAGCGCGCTGAAATCCGGCCCCGCGGCGACGGAGCAGATCACGGGTACCGCGCCGCTCCCCAGCACCGCTTCGATCGGACCGGAATGGACGGCGTCCACGCGGCCGACGCGACCGAGATCGTCGCGCATCGGCGCCGCCCGGAGCAGGCCCCCGTCTCGGCCGGAGAGTCCGACCGCCTGACCGCCGGCACGCAAAATCTCTGCGACCAACGCCTGGTTCGCACGGAGCAATGCCATCTCGACTGCGGCCATGGTGTCGTCATCGGTCACGCGGAGGCCGTCGCGGGTCACCTTCGGGATGTTGAGCCGCTGGAGCAGGGCGTCGATCTCCGGTCCGCCGCCGTGCACGAGGACCACGCGAATGCCGACCAATTGGAGCAGGAGTACGTTTCGCACGGCCGCGCGAACGGACTCCGGATGTTGAAGCGCGCTTCCGCCGTACTTCACCACGAACGTTTGCCCCTGAAACCGTTGGATGTACGGTAACGCTTGGTTCAGAACGGCGGCAACGGCGTGCGACGACATGGGCCCGATTATCCCGGTTCGGGCAGGCTGATCCGGCAAATGCGCCAGTCGGTCAGGATTTCGGCCCCTTGCGACCGGTAGAAGTCGATCGCCGGCTGGTTCCAGTCGAGTACGGACCATTCGACCCGCCCGTACCCGCGTTCGGAAGCGATGCCAATCAGTCGTTGCAACAGCGCCTTGCCGATGCCTTGCCCGCGCGCCACCGGCGAGACGTAGAGGTCTTCGAGATACAACCCGGGCCGGGTGCGGAACGTGGAGAAATTGGTGAACCAGAGGGCGTAGCCGACAATCTCGCCGCTCCGTTCGGCAACTTCCAGTTGGAATGCGGTGCCGAAATGGGCCCGGAGCAACGCGAGGGATCCGGTGACTTGAGGACGCAGACGCTCGTACTCGGCGAGTTCGAGGATGAGTTCCCAGACGCGGGGGAGGTCGGTGGGTTCGGCACTTCGGAGGGTCATGTCGCAGATTCTTCCCAATCGAGCCAGTAGCGGGTGCCTTTGTTCTCCCCGGTGCGTCGCAGTACGCCCAGCGACTCCAACTCGCTCAGGTCGCGCCGGGCGGTAGCGGGGGACGCCCCGGTGATCTTGCCGTACTTTCCCGACGACATGCCTCCCAGAAAGCCATCCGGGCCCGATGCAAACATCCGCAACAGGGCTTGAGTTTGGCGATCGTTCATCACCCCGGCGTGACGTTGGAACACCGAAATCTTGAACAGCGTGAATCGGATGAGTTGCCGGGTGAGCGCTTGCGCCTCGAGCATAACGGCCGCAAACCATGTCAACCATGCGTCCATCTCGAGCGTGGTGCTCGCGAGCGAAAGCTGCGCGTAATACTCCGACCTCCGCTTGCGAATGGCTTGGGACAGGCTGATGGCGACCGGTCGCCCGAGTGCCCGCGCCAAGACCCGGATGGAGAGGGCCCGCCCGATCCGGCCGTTTCCGTCCTCATACGGGTGAATACATTCAAACCAGACGTGCGCGATCGCGGCGCGGGTAATCGGCGCAGTATCGGTGTCCGCGAGCCAGTCCAGCAATCGATCCATCTCGGCCGGGACGCGATCGGACGGCGGAGCCTCGAACCGGACGCTGCGGTCGTCGAACCGCTCGTCGACGATCTGCATCGGGTCCAGCGAAGTTCGGTACTCGCCGATGAGCAAGCGACTTTCTCGTCCAGCCATGAGCACTCGGTGCCAATGATGGAGCGTATCGTGCGTCACCTGGCCATCCGGGTCACGCAAGATCTCCACCTGCAACTCGGCCACGGCGCGCTCCTCCGGCCGAATCCGGAGTCGATCGGCCCTTACGGACGGCGTAGCAAAACCAAGGGCGCGTTGGACCGACGACAGCACGGATTCTCGGCGGAAGACCTCGCCTTCGATTTCGCTCGTTTCGAGGGACTCCAACGCCAGGATTTCGGCAACCAACTGGTCCCGGTCCGGCCGGTTCGCGATCGCCATCATGCCGGATGACTCACCAGACCGGAAGCGGAGTTCGTCCTCCGCAGGCTGGATCAGCGAGGGGTTAAACCGGAATTCCGGCCAATCGGGCAGCTGCCAGTTCCACGGCATGAGCGATATATACCCGGATATCGCTCATAAAAGTGCTGATTTCTGAGCGATATCGGGAAGGATATCGCTCAGACGTCCAGCGGATCGCGGCGGGGATAGCTCCCGAGCACCACCGTTTCGAGGGCAAGTTCGCGCAACGCATCTAAGGAACGCTGCATGGCGGAGTCGTGCCGGTGCCCGTCGCAGTCCACATAGAACATGTACTCAAACGTCGCGCGTTGGGCGGGGCGACTCTCGATCATGGTGAGGTTGACGCCGTTCGATTCCAGCGCGCTGAGGGCCTTCACGAGTTCGCCCGGGCGGTTTCGAACGTTGAACATGACGCTCGTTTTGTCCGCGCCAGTTTTCGACGGCTCGTTGTAGCCCAGCACGATGAACCGCGTACGGTTCGACGGGTTGTCTTGGATGTGTTCCACCAAGATTGGCAACCCGGTGACCTCGGCGGCCAGACGATTGCAGATTGCGGCGCTTTGCGGATCCTCCAGTGCGCGCTGGGCCGCGCGGGCGGTGGGGGCCGCTTCGATGACTTCCGCGCCCGGGAGGTGGGTCTTGAGCCAACGTTTGCACTGCTGGTACGGCTGGCCGAATGCGTACACGCGTTCGATCTCGCCGAGGGACGCCGCGCGCGAGGCGAGGTGGTGGTGAATCGGCACGTAAATCTCGGCGCAGATCTTGACGTTTGTCTGCGGAAACTGGTCAAGCGTTTCCGGCACGATGCCGGCGACCGAGTTCTCGATCGGTACGACGCCGTAATCCGCGTTGCCGTGCTCCACCGCCTGAAACACGTCCGGGATCCCATCCTGCGCGGCGAACTCGCTGCTCGTGCCAAAGACGTTGAGCGCGGCCAGGTGCGTGAACGTGCCGGCGGGGCCCCAGTAGGCGCAGGTCAGCGGCTTCTCGGCGGCGCGGGCGGCACTGATGATCTCGCGGAAGACCGCAACGAGTTGCCGCGTTTGCATCGGGCCCGGATTCGTTTCGCTCAGCCGGTCGAAGATGGCGCGTTCCCGTTCCGGGGTGAAGAACGGCCGACCATCGCGGCCCTTCACCCGGCCGACTTCCATGGCCAGATTCACCCGGTCGTTGAGTAATCGGACCAAGGTCTGGTCGATCGAATCAATATCGTTCCGAATGTCGTCCAACGAGCGAGGGGGCGAATCCGACATGAATGGGACCCATTATGAGTCCTTTTGGATGAATTGCACCCTTTGGAACCGGGGTTGACCATCCCCCGGTTAGAATGAAGGTACGCGCGTGATCGAAGACGCCATACGGCAATTCACCCTTCTTCGCACCCTCGGTCCCTACGGAGTCGCCATTCAGCTCCTAGACATCGGGCTGGTGGCCTTTTTGCTGTATCGCTTGCTAATGCTGGTGCGTGGCACGCGGGCGTGGCGCATCTTGCTGGGGGTGTTCGCGTTCCTGCTCGTGCTGTTCGTGAGCGATCGGCTGGAGCTCCGTACGTTGCACTGGATTCTGGAAAAGGCCACGATCCTGGGCCCGGTGGCGTTGGTGATTCTCTTTCTTCCCGAGCTTCGTCAGGCCATCGAAGGTTTCGGCAAGATCACGCCGCTCCAGATTCTCGAGCTGGCCGGTCACGAGGACCGCGCAGAAAAGCGGACGATTGAAGAGATCACGGCGGCCCTCGCGGAGCTGCAACAGGAAAGCGTTGGCGCGCTGATCGTCATCGAGAAGTCGGCAAAACTGGACGAGGTGGCGTCGAACGGCGTTCCGTTGCACGCGGACATCAGTTCGTCCCTCCTCGGCTCCATTTTTTACGGCGAAAACCCGCTGCACGATGGCGCCGTGATCATTCGGGGCGATCAGATCGTGGCCGCCGCCTGCCGATTGCCGCTCAGCGAGAACACCCAGCTGGACTCGCACGTGCACATGCGCCACCGCGCGGCGGTCGGAATCAGCGAAGTGACCGACGCCATCGCGATCGTCATCAGCGAAGAGCGGGCGACGATCAGCGTGGCCCAAGACGGGATTTTGCGGCGGCTGGGCACCCCGAACGACCTGCGCGAACTGCTGACGCGTGAGCTACGGAACATGCCGGAGTCCACCCCACATTCCAAACGATCGCGCTCGGATCGCCGGAACAAGCAGAAGTCGGACGACGACAGCGCGACCGACGCGACCAAAGTCGAGGTGCCACGATGAAAATGCCGAATCTGCCGATCTTCGTCGCCAGTTTGGTGCTGGCGATGACCATGTGGTTCATCGTCTCGGCGGAGAACAGTACGGTGAGGTACGTTCAGCTCGAGATTCGGCTGGACGGGCTGGACAAGAATCGGTTCTTCGTCCGGGACATCCCGCGATTTATCACGGTGAGCCTGCGCGGGAATCCGCAAACGGTGGAGAGCGTGGTAGATGCCAACGCGGTGGCGGTGGTGCAGTTCGCGAATCCTCAGCCGGGCATCACGAGCTATCCGGTGAAGTTGTTGCCCGAACGGTTGGCGCAGTTCGTGCAAGATGCCAACCCGCGCGTGAATGTCGAGCTCGAGCCAATCATCGAAAAACGGTTGCCGGTGACGGTGGAGACCACGGACAAGCTGAGCGAAAGCCAGTACGTGCTGGAAGACCTGATCGCCTCGCCGAAGATTGTCACCGTCCGCGGTCCGCAGTCCGATATCGAACAGGCCGACCGCGTGCTGACCACCCTGGACCTCGGTTCCGTCGCGCCGAACCGTGCGGTGCCGTACAGCGTGACGCCGGAAGTACTGACCGCCGCCGGGACCAAGGTGCAGTACGCCATCGTGACGCCCGGCGCCATCAACGTCACCCCGACGTTTGCGCCCGCGCCGATCGAGTTCAGCGCATTCGTTACGCTGGACCTGCGCGGGGTTCGGGCGGCTCCGGGGTACGAGATTGTCAGCTACCGGACGCAGCCCGAGCAGGTAACCGTGTACGGCCAAAGTCTCGATGTGGCGCGAGTTGGCAACGTGACAACGGCTCCCATCCGGGCCGGGCGAATCTCGGGCACTACCACGATCACCGTGCCGCTGGTGCCGCCACGCGGCGTAAATGTTCGACCGCGCAACGTGGACGTGACGATTGAGGTTCGCGAGAAAGCGATTCCGAACTCAGACCCGGTACAACCTGCACCGAGCGATGCGGGAAATCCGGCCGATTCGAGAAACTGAGGCCGAGGCCTTTCTTCAGCACCTTTGCGACGTCTTCAAGCTGGACTTTAATCGCGCGTACGATCCGTTCTTCCAGGAGCCGTTCTTCGACTTGCGTCGCAAGTGGGCGATTTTCGACGGTCCGCAGATCGTGTGCGGGTTGCAAACCGTCCCGCTGGAGTTTGGTTGGGGACGCGCGGTCGGCATCGCGGGCGTGGCCACCCGAGAATCGAACCGCGGCGAAGGCCTTGCCTCGCGATTGCTGGAGCGCGTGTTGCGCGAAAGCGAACGGGCCGGCGAAGGGTCGGCATTGCTGTTTGCCCAGCGCACCGATCTGTACGCGCGCGCCGGGTTCGAACCGCTGGACCGGGTGATTCGCGCCCCGCTACCCGCCGTCACGGGCGAATACGTCGACGCGTTGGCCGACACCGGGCGCGTTCGTGACCTGTACAACGCCTGGGCCGAAGGTTCCCCGGATCGGCTGCGCCGGGACGATGCTCGTTGGAAGTACTGGAACTGGCACTTTCGCATCGCCCAGCCGGTGGGCGACGGGTACGCGGTGATCGAGCCGAGTTTGCTGCGCGAAGGGCTGTTCCACCGATCGCTGGGGTCGCTTCCGCTGCCGAACGGCACGGAGTTTGTGGGGCTTACCTCCGTGGCCGACGCGCTCGGGCTGACGTTTTCGACCGCGACGGTGGAGTTAGTGCTGATGGGCTACCGAGTACCCGGCGTTCCGCAGATGTTTATGACGGATCAGTTTTGATTGGTTTGGCCACCGGACCCGGACGCCTCGTCCATCGGGTCGATCACATCCCCGCGTGCAAAAAGTCGACGGAGAAGAATGCCTTCGGGTAGTTTGATCCAGTGAGAGGGACGGCGCGCGGAGTGGTCATCAAGCACCTTGACAACATGAAGCTTGTCATTGCGGAAATGCATAAGTCGGTGCAAGAAGCCCGATCCGACGGGAAGATTTCTCCGAAGGTAGGCGCCGTATTGTTCAACCCTGCCGACGGGAGCACCGTGAGTTCCCATCGCGGCGAACTGAGGAATGGTGATCACGCCGAGTTCACTCTCATTGAACGCAAGTGTCGTGATCGCAACCTCACGGGCTCGACGATGCGAGTGAGGTGCCGGCTCCGGCGTTCTTGCTTGCCGGCTTGATGCCGCAACTGTGCAGAAAGCTTCATGAACGAGATCATCCTCTACACCTCCCCAGACGGGGCCGCAAAAATCGAAGTCCACTTCGAAGACGAGACGTTTTGGTTGACCCAGCGGCGGATCGCGGAGCTGTTCGGTGTCGATGTTCGCACCGTGAGCGAACACCTCACCAACATTTTTGACTCGAGTGAACTCGACCGTGAGGCAACTCTCCGGAAATTCCGGAGAGTTCAAATCGAAGGCGGTCGCGAAGTCGAACGTGACCTTGATCACTACAGTCTCGACGCCATCATCGCCGTCGGCTACCGAGTGAACTCTAAGCGGGCGACCCGGTTCCGAATCTGGGCGACCAACACGCTTAAGGAGTTTGTGATCAAGGGATTCGTTCTCGACGATGAACGTCTGAAACTCAATAAGCGGTTCGGTAAGGACTATTTCGACGAACTCATCGAGCGGATCCGCGAGATTCGGGCGAGCGAACGACGGTTCTATCTCAAAATCACTGACCTTTACGAGCAGGCAAGCATCGACTACGACCCAAAGGCCGAAATCACGAAGACCTTCTTTGCTACCGTCCAAAACAAGCTTCATTGGGCGGTGAGCGGGAAGACCGCGGCCGAGATCGTCGCCGAACGCGCAGACGCGAGCAAGCCGAGCATGGGCCTTACCACCTGGAAGAACGCGCCCCACGGCAAGGTCCTCAAGAGCGACATCGCAACCGTCAAGAACTACCGGATCGAGAAGGAGATCAGAGACCTGGAGCGGATCGTCACGATGTACCTAGACTACGCCGAACTCCAAGCCTCGCGCCAAATTCCGATGAAGATGGCCGATTGGGTCGAGCGGCTGAACGCCTTTCTTCAGTTCAATGGCTTCGAAGTCCTCGATAATCCAGGCAAGGTTTCAGCAGAAGTGGCCAAGAAGTTGGCCGAGGCGCAGTACGAAAAATTCCGGGTAAAGCAAGACGAGGCGTTCGAGAGCGACTTTGAACGTGAGGCGAAGCGGCTCAGAGGAAGTGGAGCATGACTGTACCAACCGTTCGGTCTGAATCACGATTGTTCTCAATCGTGATTAGGGAGGGCGTTCTCAACCTGTGCGGAACTAGCGTCAGTTACGCTGGCGATGTGCGCGGAATGGAATTCCCCGGAGGCCAGTGGACTATACGGAAATTGTCATCAAACTAACTACTACAAACATTCACTTACGGAGCATTATTGCATCCAAGTAAGCCCACATCCGAGTCTGCGAAGGGTGCTCCGATTTCTTGAGTGCTCATCAAAAATTGTGACTACAAGCGCGGATCAGTTCCTGCTCATCAGATTGCCGAGCACGCCGTCAATCGCGCGAGCAGATCACTCAGACTCTGGGCGGGGTTCTGAAGCATTCCGTTGCCACTCTCTCGCTTGCCGATGCAGCCATGTCAGTTCTTGGCAAGCGCGGATCGTGCGTTGCAGCCGCCATTCGGGAGACTTCTCGCGCAAGAGCTTGAGGTGCAGGGCTGCCATCTCTGGCACGCAGCCGATCAGGTCTGTGCGCTTCATCACGCCTCTGGTTTACCCCTCCCGGCGCGGCGGTCACTCCGGAAGCGGTTGCCCCCGCGTCTCCGGCGCAAACGTCAGGGCAACAAGCCCGATGACGTAGATGGAGCCGGCGGCCGCGACCACTGCACCCACCGAATTTCCGGACTGCGTCATCAGCCAGCCCATGACGGCGGGGACCGGCGCACTCACCACGCGGCCAACGTTGTACGCCAGACCGGCGCCCGTCGCCCGGATCCGGGCCGGGAACAGCTCGGGAAAGTACAGCACGAATCCGGCACTCAGGCCGATGGAGAAAAAGGTCGAGATGGGAAGGAGCACGATGAGGCGAGTGAGGTCCGGAGCGCCGAGCAGAGCGAGCGCCCCCATCACCGGGGCGCCAATGAAGAACGCCGCGAACAGCGGGCGTCGGCCGAACCGGTCGGCAAGGATCGGAAACAGCAGGACTCCCGCCAGCGTCCCGAGGTGAATCGTGAACGTATTGAGGCTGAGCAACTGCTTCTTGGCCTCCGGCGACATGCCGATACTCACCTGCTCGATGAGATTCGGGAGCCAAAACGGGACGATTCCGGCCCCGGTGACGCCGACCACGCCCAGCGTCACGGCCACCCACGTTCGGCGGCGTTGCGCAGCCGAACGGAACAGGTCCCCGAAGTCGCCGGAGGATTGCGTCGCCGCGGGTCCGGGAGCGTGTGCGGTTTTCCAACGCATCGCCACGCACATCACCGCCGGTAACGCGCCGACGAAAAATAGCGTGCGCCACTGTCCAGCGGGCACGGCGAGATTCGCGATCGTGGCGAACCATGGGCCGAATGCGGCGGCACTCTGCAGAAACCCGCTCGCCCGGGCGCGGAACTCATCCGGGACCGATTCGGCCACCCAGGCCGCGCCGGCCGCCCATTCGCCACCGATGCCGAGCGCGGTGATGAAGCGCGCGACCATCACCTGCTCGGGGGTCTGGCACAGGCCGGTGAGGCCCGTGAAGACGCTGTACATCAGAATCGTGGTGATCAGTACCGGGGCTCGGCCCCAGCGGTCCGCGAGGATTCCGAACAGGAGCCCGCCGATCGACCACGCGATCAGGAAGATTGTCTGAATCTGGCCTTCGATCTGCGGCCCGACCGCCTTAAACCGCTCCGCCCCCAGCATTTCGGTCAGCATCGGCAGCTTCGCGAAGTTGAACAGGACGGTGTCCATGATGTCGAACACCCACCCCAGCCAGGCGACAAAAAGGACGCGCACGTACGGCGACTTCATGCGCTGAGTACGCGGTGCGTAAACGTGACGGCCATGCTGCCTTCTCCCACCGAAGCTGCGACGCGCTTCACCGAACCCACCCGGCAGTCTCCGGCGGCAAACACGCGCGGACAACTGGTTTCCAAAAAGAACGGCGCGCGGTCCAGCGTCCAGTGCGGTTGCACCGCTTCGCCGGTCAGCACAAATCCGTGGGCATCGCGGGCGATGGAGTCGGGCAAGAACTGGGTGTTCGGCTCGGCCCCGATAAAGATGAAGAGCCCCGCTGCTTCGAAGCAACGCTGGGTCGCCCCGCGCACATGAACGCGCTCCAGGTTCGACTCACCCTCGCAGGCCGCAACCTCGGTGTTCAGATGCACCTCGATGTTCGGAATCTGCTCGATCCGATAGCTCAGGTAGTCGCTCATGGCTTTATTCAGCCGATCGCCACGCACGATGAGCCGAACGGTGCGGCATTGGGTGCTGAGGTACACGGCGGCCTGCCCCGCCGAGTTGCCCGCGCCGACCACGACCACATCGGCATCGCGGCAGAAGTCCGCCTCCATCCGCGTGGCACTGTAGTAGATTCCGCGGGTTTCGAAGTCGCGGAACCCGGGGACGTTGAGCCGTTGGTAGGTCGCGCCGCTGGCCACCAGCACGGCCCGCGCGTAAACGATTTCGCCGCTGGCGAACATGAGCGCGTGGTCCGGCTCACCGCATTCCAACCGCACCACCTCGGCGGGAATGCTCACTTCGGCCCCGAACTTTTGGGCTTGCAGAAAGCCGCGCGCCGCGAGTTCGGCGCCGGTCAGTCCTTCCGGAAACCCCATGTAGTTTTCGATCCGGCTCGACCAACTCGCCTGCCCACCCGGCGCGCTACGGTCTACCATCAGGGTGCGCAGTCCTTCGCTGGCCCCGTACACGGCCGCGGCCAAGCCCGCCGGCCCGGCCCCGATGATCACCAGATCGTAATGGTTTTGGTCCATCGCGCGGCGCAGGTTCAGACAGTCGGCCAGTTGCTCGACGGTCGGCCGCACGTACACCGCGTCACCGGAGACGAGGAGTGGCGTCGATTCCGGCCCGAGTCCGAGCGCGGTCAAAATTGCCCCGGTTTCGTCGTCTTCGAGGGTTTGCCATCGGTGGAGAATCCGGTTGCGACCCATGAACGTACGGATCGCCTGCGTCTCCGGATCGAACCGGCTGCCGATCAACTGCATGCCGTACGTATTGACCTGTAGCAGCAGCTCGCGGCGCCGCATGAACGCGAGCACAAAGATGGCGCCCAGGTCCTGATCGATCCGGACGAGTTCGCGCATCTCTTCCGCACCCAGTTGCAGCAGTCGAACCGGGGTCGCCGCGACGCCGCCCACCGGCGCGGGTCGGCCGGTCAGTAGGTCGACATCCCCGGTAAAGGCCCCCGCTTCGTGCACCGCGATGAGTTGCCCGCTGCCCGATTCATCCCGAATCTCCACCCGGCCCTCGCGCACCACGAAGCAGCAAAAGTCGGTGTCGCCGCTTCGCCAAAGCCAGTCGCCTTCCGCCAATTCAACCTCTCGGCCGAGGGGGCGAAGGCGTTCGAACTGGGCCTCCGTGAGCGTGGGAAAGGCGATGACGTCGCGGTCGGCGGCCATGCCGAGATGTTACACGCCCAACCCTCGCGATGCCGGGACCCGGGAAAAAGCCTGGTAACTAGAACCGGGACATCGGGTTGACCGGGCGACCGTTGATCCGCACCTCGAAGTGCAGGTGCGGGCCGGTGCTGAGACCGGTACTGCCCACCGCGCCGATGCGTTGGCCCTGGCGAACGCTCTGACCCGTACCCACGCTGAGGCTGCTGCAATGGGCGTAGACGGTGGCAACTCCGCCGCCGTGATCGATGATCACCCGATTCCCGTATCCGCGGCTGTATCCGGCGGAAACCACGATGCCGTCTGCGACCGCCCGAATCGGGGCTCCCGTCCGCGCGCCGAAGTCGACGCCCGCGTGGAGCCGATTGACCCGAAGAATCGGGTGCAACCGATTCCCGAATCCGCTCGTCACCGGCGCACTCACGGGTCGGATGAATCGCCCCGGCGCCCGATCCGGAATCTCCGGCGGAATATCGATGCGGACTTCGCGAGGGGGCGGTTTGCCCTGCTGCTTGGCCCGCTTCCGCGCCAATTCTTGCTGCCGCTTCCGCTCCTTCGCTACTCGAATCGCCCGGAGTCGAGCGGCGCGGATCCGACGCTGGTACGCCGCGATCTCCGCCGCGATCGCCCGCTCGTCCTGCTCGTACTGGCGCAACAGTGCCGTCAATTCGGCCTGCTTCGCGCGCAGCTCGCCCAGCGCGACGGCCTTTTCCTGCTTCGTCTCTTTCAGTTCGCCCTCTTTCCGGTTCTGGAACCGGCGCAGGTCCTCGATGCGGGAGACGACGCGGTCTTGCGCCCGCTTCCGCTCGGCCACGCGATCGGTCAGGGCCCGGTACCGCTCAAAAAGCTCGCGGTCTTTCGTGGCGATCGTCCGCAGGGTGCCGGCGCGACTGGCAAAGTCTCCGACCGATTCGGCCCCGGTAAGCAGCGAGATGTACGTCCCGTTGGTCTGCATGTAGATCGCGCGGAGACGTCGACGGACCTGCGCCTTCGTCTTGGCGAGCTGTTCCTGCAGCTCGGCCAGCAGCCGCTCGACCCGCGCTTGCTCGGCCCGGTTGCGATCCAATTCCGTGCGCGTACGCTCCACTTCTCCCGATAGCCGTGCGAGGCGTTGGTCCAGCGTTTCGAGATCGGCGCGCGTTTCCCGAACCTGCACGTTCGTCTTCTGGAGTTCGCGCCGCACCGCGTTCTTCTGGTTCCGGACGCCTCCGAGCTGTCGCCGCAGCGAGTTTGGATTGGTGGGCTTCGGCTTGGCCCGCCCTTGCGCCGATGCGACCGACGTCGCCAGTCCGATGACGACGAACCATGCCCCGAGCCGGGCGCAAAAACGATGAATCCCGGTCATGGCTTCATGGGAAGACGAAGCGCGACCAGCGAACAGAGCAAACCGTACGCCGCGCCAACGCCCACCAGTAAGGGCAACAGCGTGCCAGTCGGGAACGGCGGCAGCGCCCCGAGCGCGGTTTGGCCAAGGAGCCGCCCTTCGATCGCGCGTTGACAGGCGAACAGCAACAAGGTCGCCAGCGCGCCGCCGACGACTCCGCAGAACACGCCCTCCAGCACGTACGGCGTTTGGACCGTGAAGCGCGAGGCCCCCACCAGGCGCATCACCCTCGCCTCACGACGGCGCGAATAGACCGCCAGCCGGATCGCATTGTAAATGAGGATGCCCGAGGTCAAGACGAGGAGGGCGCCGAGTGATGACGCCAGCCACCGGAGAAAGCTTCGCACCTGCGCGATGGCCGCTTGCTCGTCCCGCAGGTAATCGACCGGTCGCTCAGGGTCGATATGCGGGAGCTCGCGGATGCGTTCCGCCACCCGATCCGCGTCATTCAGGTCGGTGAGCAGCACCTTGAATGCCTCGGGGAGCGGATTCTCGAGTCCGGCGGTCACTTCGGGCCGATACTTTTTGCGTTCGCGCTCCCACGCTTTGTCGCGCGGAATCCACTGCACTTGCCGCACGCCGGCGATATCCCGCAAACGGGCGGCCGTCGCGCCCACCGCCGCCTTCGGGGCCGATTCGGCCAGGTAAGCACGCATTTCGAACCGGCCGGTCAACGTGTCGCTGAACCGGTCCAGCCGCCAGTACAGGTAGCCGATGCCGCCCATCAGAAAGAGCGCGAGGGCCACCGTGACGATGGCCGCATACGTCATCGTGAGGTTGCGACGAATCGCCTGGAGAGCTTCGCCGAAGATAAACGCGATCCGGTCGGTCATCCGGCCTCCTCCGTCGCAGGCGCCTCTGTCACGGGCGTCTCCGTCACGGGCGCCTCTTTCATGAGGGCGGAGGCCGCCGAGTTGGGTTCGCGATCGTCGGCCACGCGTCCGTCGGCGAGGGTGACGATACGCTTGGCAAACCGCTCGATAATCGACGTATCGTGACTGGCGACCAGCACGGTCACGCCGCGCTCATGCAGTTCGCGCAGTACGTCCATGATCTCGCCCGAGTGACCCGGATCAAGATTTCCGGTCGGTTCATCGGCGACGATCAGCGGCGGCCGATTGATGATCGCGCGGCCGATCGCGACGCGTTGCTGCTCGCCGCCCGATAACTGATCCGGGTACGCGTCGGCGCGATGGGCGATCTTCACCATCTGGAGGATTTCCGGCACGCGTCGCCGAACCTCTTGCCGAGAGTGACCCACAGCCCGCATCGCATACGCCACGTTTTCGAACACGCGCTTGTTCGGCAGCAGTTCGTAGTTTTGCGGCACGATGCCCATCTTGCGGCGCAGGCGGTGGACGTTGTGCTCGCGGTACCCGCCGAGTTCTTCTCCATCGACCCGCAGTTCGCCGTCGGTGTGCCGGATCTCTCGCGTGAGGCAACGGATCAAGGTGCTTTTTCCAGCCCCGGTCGCGCCCACGAGAAACGTGAACTCGCCGGGCATGATCTGGAGCGTCACGCGGTCGAGGGCGGGATTTCCGCTCGGAAAACGCACACTCACGTCGCGGAACTCAATGTAGGGCCGCGCGCTCACCCCGTGAGGTTACTCGCGCGGGGCGATGGTGCGGGTTTGCCTAGCGAAGCGCGCGATCCGTGATACTGCCCAAACGGCCTTCGTGCAGCTGCGCATCGAGCGCAAACACCTCCGCCTCCGTCAGGGAGGCCACAAAGTCACGTACGACGAGATCGTACAGTGCGTCGTCATCCTGTGTGCCGGACGCGATTTGCACGACGTCATGCCAGCGGCGCGGGATCAAACCTGGCTCGGACCGCAAAGCATCTACAACTCTTGCCAGCACTCGACGCTGTCCCGCCTGAGTCCGGCGCAACTCCTTTGAGCCAAGCACGAAATCATTCACAAGGATGCGGGACAGTTTCAACCGGGCCGTTTCGGCGGTGCCAAGCCCAAAGCTTTCGCCGCTCGAATCCAGTTCAACGGCGGAAAAGTACCCGTGAATGGTCATTCGAGCATGTTCCGATGCAGCGACCTGGAACTCGTGCGAGTCGGAAAACGGAGGCATCAGCCTGAGATGACTAAACGCCTGATCCACGTCAGTCGCTTCAACACCGTCGCTGGTCAATTTCTCGGCGAGACGCTCGCAGAGCGGATCGTCAAGCGGCGGGATCATGCCCGCCCGTACGAAATCGACGTAGTCAGATACCGCGTACGCCCATTCGTCTGCCGTGTCCATGATTTTCGCGGCAATTGACGGCGTACGGTCGTTACCGATGCACGTCAAGAGATCAAAACCCTCACTGGCATAAGCGTTATATTTTCGGATTCCTGGAAATTTCTTAAGGTTGAATTCGTCTCGTGTTTGCGGATACTTGATGATGCCGCGAAGCGTTTCGTACGTTAAGTTGGTGCCTTTCGCGCGTGCGTACCGAGCGTCCAGCAGTGTCACGATTCGAAACGACTGCGCAGTTCCTTCGAACCCGATACCCGGAAAAAGGCGGTCGAGTTCATGTTCGCCCGCGTGCCCGAACGGTGGATGTCCGAGATCGTGCGCGAGTGCCGCAGCTTCGCAAACGTCGGCCAATCCGTCTAGTGCCGCGGCGGCATCAGAGTCACGTGCTCCCAGGAGCGCACGGTATCGATCGGCAAGTCGGCGGGCGATCTGACTTACTTCCAGCGTGTGCGTCAGCCGGGTGTGCAGATAGTCCCGATCGAGCGCACTCGCTACTTGGGTGACGCCGGCGAGCCGCCGAAGGTACGGACTATGGATGAGGCGATCAACGTCGCGTTGGAATGGCGTGCGATGTCCATCGCGTGAACCTCGTTCGTCGGGCCACCGCCTTTCGGTAATCAGGCCTGATCGCATGGACCAAGTCGCTCAAACCGTAATCCTTTGCCTAGGGTCACCAGGCCCGACGCGCCGATTGCGCGGTAGAGTTCCAAAGCCTTTTTCGGTTCGCGCGATTCCAGCCGTCGGAGCGCGGTTGTGAGCGAAACCGTCGGCTCGCCCGCAAACACGAAATCAAGCAGTTCTTCCGTCACCAGTTGCTGAGTGGGCGAGAGCACGACACCTGACACACCCTTTAGACGGCAAAAGCCACCCGATACGTTTCGGCCGATCGCGCGGGGCGATGGTGCGGGTTTGGTACCCTCTGCGAACCGGCGGAGACATGAGCGCGAATCGATTTCAACGCACCCGGGAAGACCACAGCCGGGAACGGGCCGAAGATTACGTCGAGTTGGTCGACGCGCTGATTCGCGAAACCGGCGAGGCGCGGGCGATCGATCTCGCGGCCCGGCTCGGCATCAGCCACGTGACCGTCGGCAAAACCGTGCGTCGTCTGGCGCGAGAGGGCTACGTGACCTGCCTTCCGTACCGATCGATCTTTTTGACCGATAAAGGTCGCGAACTGGCGGAGGCGTCGCGTCGACGGCACGAGCTAGTGCTGGCGTTTTTGCGCGCCCTCGGGGTGTCGGAGGAAGCGGCGGAGGCCGATGCGGAAGGGATCGAGCACCACGTGAGCGAGGAAACGCTCGCCCAAATGCAGGCGTTTCTTGATCGCCCGAGCTGACCGGTAATCTGCCCGGCACCATGCAAGTGTCCCGACCGCGCCGCCTGAGCCTGAGCACCTGGGCCGTCCACTCCTGGCTCGGCGTCCACGCTCCGGATTCCCCCGGGCAGGCGGGCCCCGAATCCGCCGATGTCGCCTCGTTTCGCGCGCTGGCCGAACATCTCCAGCCGCTCGGGATCGAAACGCTGGAAGTGTGCCACTTCCATTTGCCGCGGGCCCAGGTGACGGAGATCGCGGCGGGGCTCCGCGCGGACGGATTTCAGACGTACCAACTGCTCATCGACGACGGCGACCTGGCCCACCCGACGGACAGCGCTCGGGATGCCGCGTGGATGACCGGCTGGCTCGAGCGGGCGGCCGAAGCGGGGTTCGCGCGCGTCCGCGTGATCGCCGGCAAAACGCCCGACCCCGAACGGCTGCCCCAAGTCGTGACGCACCTCGACGCCCTCTGCGCCCGCGCGACTGAACTCGGCGTCCGGGTCGTGTTCGAAAACTGGTACCCGCTCATGGCGACGCCGGACGCGGTGCTGCACATCGCCCGCGAGTTTGGCGACCGCATCGGGCTGTGCTTCGACTTCGGCAATTGGGGCGGACCGACGAAGTACGCCGACCTTGGGCAGATTGTCCACCTGGCCGAGAGTTGCCACGCCAAATGCCAGTTTCAGGACGGACAGCCGGACGAGGCGGACTTCGGGCGGTGCCTCGAACTCACGCGCGAGGTCGGGTTCGACGGTCCGTACACGTTGGTGCACGGAGAAGCGCACCGGCCCGGCGAGCCGACGCTATGGGAAAGCATCCGGGCGCAGGCCGACCTCGTACGCCCGTACCTCTGACCCTACTTCTGAAGGATCAACGAGTCGAACTGGCGACCTTCGATATCGAAGGCCCGCATCTCGAACCGGTTCTGGTGGATGCTGACGACGCAGTAGTGGTGCCCGTGCCGAACGCGGCTGCTGAACTCGGGCCGGGTCGGGCCGTGGGTTTCCAGACCGCCGCCACCGCCGCCGCAGACGATGTAGATCGGACCGCGTTCGGAGGCCTGACCCTTCGCGACGGGCCACGTGCGCTCGTAGCTGTGGATGTGGCCGTTCCAAACGATGTCCACGCCGTACTTCTCGTAGAGCGCGGTCATGGGGCGGAGGCGGAGATCGCCGCGCGTGGATTGGCCCTCCCACAGATTGCCGTAGTCGTCCTCGTCGCTGCTAAATGGCGGATGGTGGTGCGCGACAAACTTCCAGCGCGCTTTGCTGCTGGCCAACGCCTTCTCAAGCCACTGGTACTGCTCGCTTCCTGGGCCCACCTCGCGGTTGCTATCGACAATGAACCATTCGACCGGGCCGTACGTGAAACGGTACCAGTATTCCGGGGCCGGGACGTTCATGTAGTCGTAGTACAGGCGCGCGTCGCCCTCGTGGTTGCCGATCACCGGAATCAGCGGCACCCGGCTAAGCAGCGGTCGCATCGAACCGAAGAAGTGGTCCGTCCAGTGCACCTTGTTGGCACCGGTTCCGACCAAATCTCCGACGATGACGAAATAGTCGGGGCGCTCGTTCCACATGTGCTCCGCGATCCGCCTGTTGACCGCCGGCTGATCCTGGGTATCGCCGACGATCGTGAACCGGACCGCTCGATCCTCGCTCGCGGGAGCGGTGCGGAACGTCAGCAACGGACTTTCCAGCTTCTTCCCGGCGGCGTCCACCGATTCCGTCCGATACACGTAATGCGATTCCGGCCGTAGCCCGGTGAGACGCACGCTGTGGATCCGACCGGGCTCGGCGCTGACGGCCTTGAGTTGCCCTTTGCTCGGGCCGAAGTAAACGGTGGAACTGGCCACACGCGACGTCTCCCACATCACCGTCATCTCGGTCGCGCTGGGATGCTGGAGGTACGGCTCGACCACGCTGGTGAATTCGGCAGGCTCATCGATCACCGGCTGGGCTTCGGCCAGGGCCTGGCGATGCTCGTAGAGATGCTCGATGCCGTCCGGCGTCGCGGTCAGATCGTAGAGGGCCACGCGGGAGAGGCGTCCGTGCAATCGCACGTGTTCCTCATCGTCGCGGTAGGCACCGAGGCCGACCGGAGCCTTGGCCGGGTATAGAATCGGGCCGCGCTGTTCGGTGCTGGTCGATTCGAGCTTGCCGTTGACGTACAGCCGCATCGTTTTTCCGTCGTACGTGCCGACCACGTGGTACATCCGGCCGTTCTCGTACGGTCGCTTGGCCTTGAGGTACGTCATTTTGCCGTCGCCGTCGTCCGCCCCGTGGGTCGCGAGGCCGAACGCAAAGCGGTCGCCGGTGTAACCCAGCACAAACCCTCGCTCGGCATTTCCGTTGTCTTGTAGCACGCTCAGGAATCCGCCGAACCCTTCGGGCGTGTTGACGGCGGCCCAGGCTTCGACGGTCAGCCGTTCCTTTGGCCACGGGGTCCGCTGATCGGTAAAGCTCCCGGCGAGTTCGAAACCGTCCTGCTTGCCGTCGAGCGCAAGACAGTCGCCCAGCGGCGTGGGGGAGGCCTTCGGTGCGCCGGTGACTTTCGCATCGGCCCCGAGGCGAGCGCGGAGAACGCCGTCGCGGACGTACTTCGGCGCGAACTCCCACGCCGCCACCGGATCGGGGCCGTCGTGCCCCACCACGGATGCCAAGATCAACGCCGTAAAACCGAGCACGCCTGATTGTGCCGAATGCCCGTGTTAACGCACGGTTAAGAATGTGTCCAATCCTTAACCTGCCCATAACCCCACCTTAACATCCGTCGCGCATGGTGAAGTGGTTATGAGACGCGCATCGGTTCGGCCAAACTCGGCGTTTACGCTCATCGAACTCCTGGTGGTGATCGCAATCATCGCGATTCTCGCCGCAATCCTCTTTCCGGTATTCGCGCAGGCGAAGGCCGCCGCCAAGAAAACTGCGGGACTGAGCAACGTGAAGCAGCTCGGGCTCGCCTTCGTGATGTACGCCACGGATCACGACGATGCGCTGCCGGGGGCCATGGAGACCGGTGCCACCGTGTCGGGCGACGCCTTCCGCCGCTCGTACGACTGGACAATCCAGCCGTACATCAAGAACTGGGACATCTTCCGCGTGCCGGGCGACTCGGAAGGCAGCGAGTTTCCGGCGGATTCGAACCCGTCGGGCCGTCCGATGCGGCGCGCGTTCGGGATGCCGGGCAATGTCGGCACGGTGAACCAAGCGGTGGACCCGCGCGGCGTGACCCGATTCTTCGGCCGTAACCTCGGGACGTTGCCGCAACCGGCGGATACCGTGCTGCTGCTGGAAAGCGGAAGCTACGGCGGCACGGCGCGCGGTGCCTCGACCGGAAGCTATCCGGGTTATGCCATCGGTGCCGAGGTGTACCATTCGACGCGCTGGCGCGTTCCGCTGGCGGTGAGCCGATTTACCAACGTCATCCTGACGTCGTACACCGACGGCCACGCTTCCGCCGCGAAGTGGCAGGTGGTGAGCAAGACGCCCTCGGGATCGTTCCAGTACTGCAATGACGGTACGTGCGGGCCGCGCCAGACCCAGACGTGCGAAGGCGCGAACTATCCGGGCTACCTTCGGCTGAGCAGCCAATTCATGCGGTCCCAGGTCTATGGCGGCTTCTACGGCACCGATTGCCCGGGGGTCGCTTTCCTCTCGAACGTGCCGATCAGCGGTCAGAACTGGACGGCACCGGTACCCGGCGAGGACCTGCCCCTCTAACCCGACCATGAGCGCACTCGCCCTGCTCTCCCTCTCCCTGCTGGCGACCGGTCCGAATGCCGGCTGGAAATCCGACCCGGTGCAGATCATCCTGCACCGCGGCGCCAGCATGGCGGCGCCGGAAAACTCGGCGGGTGCGCTCAACGAGGCCGTTCGACAAGGGGCTGACGGCATCGAAATCGACCTCCGTCGCACCCGTGACGGTCATTGGGTGCTCTACCACGACGACTGGTTGCCCGACACGCTCGGTCCGATCGTCCGGTTTGAAGATCTCACGTTGGCGGAGGTGCGCCAACTATCGCTGGATTCACGCTGGGGGCTCGGCGCGTCGCGCGCCACCCCGGTCGTGATGGCGCGCGACGCGCTCGAATTCGCCCGAGATAATGGGCTCCTCCTGTTTCTGGATCTCAAGACGCTCGGCTACGACACCGAAGTCATGGCGCTCATCACGGCGACCGGCACCCAATCGCTGATCGTTGCGCCCGACCGGATGCGCACTCGGCCCGCACTCGCGATGTATTCGGAATGGGGCTATCTGAAAGGCGGCGAGGAGGACTCGGCCCGGATGAAGGAGTTGGCGACGGCGATTCGGGAACAGTCTTTGATGGTGATGGCCGACGACGCGCGGTTGCTCGCCGACGCCCTCGGTCGGCGGCCGAGCGCACGAAAACTCCGCCCGTTTCGCGCCCGACCGTTCCCCCGTTCGCAGACGATTGCGGCGGATTGGAACGGCATCACCGAGCCGGGACTTCGTCGCGCGCTTTGGCGGCAGGCGGCGGCCCCCGACGCTTCGCGCTGGAGCAAAGTGCGCGAGATCGCGCTGACCCATCCCTCCGCCCGCGTGCGCATGGATGCCGCGTTCGCGCTGGGTTCGGACGCGAGCCCGGAATCAACGCGTGCCCTCGCCGAAATCGCGTCAATTCCGGACGCGGTGAATCCCGCCCGCCACGCCTCGGGAATCGCTTATTTCGATACGTATCGGCTCGCGACCGTCGCGGCGGCCTTGGCCCGCCAAGCGACGCCGGCGGCCCACGC
>JANRKI010000071.1:0-11100 GCA_033763535.1 Fimbriimonadaceae bacterium
TGGAGCGTTTGCCGCTCGCGCAGGGTGCCGACCTCAATCCGCACGATATCGGCCGACGCTGAACTGACCGTTGCCGCCATGCAGGCGACCGCAACGACTCTCCCTCCGATCCACTGAAAATTCATTCAAACCCCTGACAACGGCCTGAGGGCCGGGGCCACGTTGCCAAACTGGCAAAAATACGCGGGCCCACCGGTTCAGACGTTCAGGTTACCGTCGCCTGTTCACCGACGGCGTGGATTCGTGGCGATGGACCGATCGTTCGGCCCGTCGCGTAGTTTTCTGCGAATGAAGCCGGTTGCCGTGCATTGGTTCCGTAACGATCTGCGGGTGCATGATCAGCCCGCGCTGGTGGCGGCGCGTCGCCGGGGCGATGCGATCGTGGGCATCTACGGCTACGATGCGGAGCCGTATGGTGCCGGCCGATTCGGCTTTTGCAAAACGGGTCCGCACCGGGCGCGGTTTCGGGCGGAGGCGCTGGCGGACCTGCGGGCGAACTTGGGCGAGCGGGGGATTCCGCTGGTGGTGCGCGATACGGCGGCCGAAGCCCTGAGCGCCGTTTTGGGCGGCGTGGCGGTGGCGCGGCTGAGTTACCCGACCGAACCGGCCTCGGAGGAGACGGCGATTGAGCGCGACGTGTTACGGATGGCGCGGGCCCGGGCGGTAAGGTGTGAGGCTTACGCCGGGCACAGCCTGTTGCATCCGGAGGATTTACCGTTTGCGATTGCCGGGTTGCCGGACCTGTTTACGACGTTTCGGAAGGAGGTGGAGCGGCACTGGCGGGTTCGGGAGGTTGCGCCGGAGCCTGGTCGTCAGGAGTTGGTAGCGAATTTGCCGGACGTCGGCACACTGCGACCGGCGCCGAACGGGGCGGTGTCGAACGCGGGTTCGGCGCGATTTACGGGCGGGGAGACGGCGGGGCTCGCGCGGTTGCAGGAGTACCTGTGGGAGCGCGACCGGCTGCGGGTGTACAAGGAGACTCGTAACGGCATGTTGCAGTTTGATGACAGTAGCAAGCTGAGCCCGTGGTTGGCGGCGGGCTGTCTGTCTCCGCGACGGATTTACGCGGAGATTCGGCGGTACGAGCGCGAGCGGGTGGAGAACGACTCGACCTACTGGCTGATTTTTGAACTGCTGTGGCGAGACTTCTTCCGGCTGACGCACCTGAAGCAGGGGGACCGGCTGTTTTTGCGCGATGGGTTGCAACGGCTACCGATCGAATGGAGCCGCGACCCGGCGATGGTGGCCGCGTGGTGCGAGGGCAAGACCGGGTACCCGATTGTGGATGCGAACATGCGCGAGCTGTCGGCGACGGGCTACATGAGCAACCGCGGGCGGCAGATCGTGGCGAGCTTCTTCACCAAGAATCTCGGGCTGGATTGGCGGATCGGCGCGGAGTGGTTTGAGCATCAGTTGCTGGACTACGACGTGGCGAGCAACTACGGCAATTGGCAGTATGCGGCGGGGGTGGGCAACGATGGCCGCGAGTTTCGGCTGTTCAATCTGCGTCGCCAGGCGGAGATGTACGATCCGAAGGGGGATTACGTGCGGTACTGGATTCCGGAATTGCGACGCGCGATGGGGTTTGGCGCGCACGAACCGTGGCGGTCGGGGGCGGATTACGTGCCGCGGATCGTGGATTTTGACGCTTCGGCGCGGGAGAATCGGGCGCGTTACGAGGCGGCGGTTCGGCGGGCGGGCGGACCTAGCGGGACGGGCCGTGATCGGTCGGGGGCAGGTGGGGGCGGGAAGCCCAATCGGCATTCGCGTCGGCGATAAATCGCCACGGCCAGTCCTCGCAGTTTCCGGCGGAGATACCGATGCGGGTGCCCACGCGGTGCGGGGGGCGAACGAGAGGTTCGGCGACCTCGAGGTGCAGGCCATCGCCATCGAAGAGGAATTGCCCGTTCTGGGCGGCACGGATTCCGAACGCCTGGGCGAGCTTTCCGGGGCCGGAGAGGAGGTCGCGGTCGGTACGAGGGCGCTTGGCGGGTTTGACGGCGCGGCGCGCGTGCATCTCGGCGAGGCCGGAGATAGGGCGGGCGGCGCGGATGAGGATCGCTCCGGCCTGTCCATCGGGCAATGCACTGACATTGAGCATGAAGTGGTTGCCGTAGGTGAAGTAGACGTACGCGAACCCGGGCGGACCGTGCATGACGCGGTTTCGCATGTTTGGGAACAGGGTGGCGTGGCAGGCACGGTCGTCGCCCCCTCGGTACGCCTCGGTTTCTACAACTTCGGCGGCCAGGTCCCCCCAGCGCAGGGTGGCCCCCAGCAGATGGATGGCCCCTTCGCACACGTCGTCGGCAAGAATTTTCAGAATTTCGGTATTCATCGGGGCTTGGAACACACGTAAGCGCACAAGCGTCTACTATAATGAAGACATGAACTATCTCGTGTGCATCCGAATCAGTCGGTTTTACACGCGAACGCACGAGGCCATGGATGGCACGCTGACGGATCGCCCGTTTATCGTGACTCACCAAAAGCGAGTTCTGGACGCCAACTTACTGGCTCGGCAACGCGGGATTATGCCCGGGATGGGCGAGAGCGAGGCGCGGGCGGTTGCCGAGGACGGCTACTTTTTGCCGTACCGCGACGAGGATTACCGGGACGCGCAGCGCGACTGGCTGGACCGATGCGTTCCGTACAGTGACGTGATTCAGCCGCTGTCCCCTCACCGGGCGCTGGTGGATCTTTCGGACCATCCGAATCCGCGCGACTTGGCGGAGCGGATGATTTACGGGATTCCGGGAGCGCGGGCGGGGGCGGCGCCCAATCGGTGGTTGGCCGAATCGGCCGCAGAGGAAACCGACGATCGGCAGGTGTTTTTCGACGTAACCCCTTGCGCGGCAGAGTACGCGAGGCGGTTGCCGGTGGAACGACTGCGGGTGATTTCGGCGCCGAACCGTCAACGCCTGCGATTCTTGGGTTACGAGCGGCTGGGTGACTTGGCCAAGGTTGCGGTACGGACGTTGCGCCGTCAGTTTGGCGACGACGCGGAGGCATTACGGGTGGCTCTGACCGGCGGTGGGGATTGCATGGTGCAGGCCCAGTATCCGCCCGACCATCTGCGGTCGACCGTGCGGTTTGAAGGGGTGATTCAGGACTGGTCGATTGTGGATGCGGGGCTTCACCGGTTAGCCGACGATCTGGGCGAGCAGCTTCGGGCGAGCGATCGGTGCGGACGCACGTTGGTGCTGATCTGCGAGGTGGAAGAGGGCGCTCCGGTACCGATTCGGCGCACGTTTACGCGGCCGATGACGGATGCGGAGGGGATCTTCATCGCGCTGGGGCTGATGGCGTCGGAGCTTCCGCGCGAGGGGCTGACCGGGCTCCGCGCGAGTTTGCCCGACGTGTTTTCGGTGCCGCGGATTCAGCGCGTGTTGGACCGTTCGTTGGATCGGCACGATCGGGAGCGGGCGATTCAGGACAAGGCGGTGGCGGGCGCGGTGTCGAAGGTTCGGGCGGCGTTTGGCGATTCGCAGGTGGCGTTGGCGGCGCAGGTGGCCGAGCCTCGCCGGAAGCAGGTACTGAGAGTTTGGCGAGATGCCACCGGTTGGGCCTGATTCGAACCGGGGCCGGTTGGTTGCTGGTCCGGAGGTTACGGGCCCGTGCGTTTTAGGGCAGTGGCGCGAGGCCGGGGAGTGGTGGGCGTTTGCGCCGCAGCGCGAGATCACCCGGTCCATCAACTCGAAAGGGGTTTGGCGCGAGACGATTCGGGAGGTGGAGAGCTTGGCGCCGGTAGAGGTGACCGGTCAAACCGACTACGTGGAGAATCATCGCGAGGATTACGCGCTGCGGGTGCGCAAGATTCGAGACGAGAAGTGCTCGGCGGCCTGCGGCAAGTTGCCGAAGCAGTACTACGAGGATCTGGCACGCGAACGTCGGGTGGACACTCGGCCCGACCGCCGCACGATGCCGGCGGGGCGTGCGACGTTGACGACCGGTTACGTGGCGTTGCACGCGATGAGCGGCTACGCCTTCGGTCGGTCGAGCATTTTGGCGGAGGAGATCGCGGCGCATGCGGCGGCGAAGGGCGCGGCGGCGGTGGCGATTGCCGACCCGTTCTCGCTGGTGGGAGCGGTGGAGCACGTGCGGGCGTGCCGACGTCACGGGGTGAAGCCGATCGTGGGGGCGTCCATCGAGCTACCGGAGGGGGGCGAGATCGTGCTGATCGCGGTCTCGAAGCGGGGATACCGCAATCTCTCGCAGCTGATTACCGCCTGCCACCTCGGTCAGCCGCGCGGATTTCCCCTGGCGACTTGGGAGTTGCTTCACCGGTACGCGGGGGAGCTGATTTGCCTGACCGGGGGCGATCTGGGGCCGCTCAACCGCCGATTGATCAGCCGGCGTACGGCGGCGGCCACCGATATCCTTGACCGGCTTACCGGGTGCTTCGGGGCGCATTCGGTGTACGTGGAGATGGAACGGAGTTGGTTGCCGTGGGAGGCGTCGGTCAACGCCCAACTCGCGGACCTGGCCGAATCGCGCGGGCTGACCTGCGTGGCGGGCGGGGTGATCACACACGGTGAGCGGGGAGATTTTCCGGGGCAGGACATCTTGGTGTGTGCGCACACCTTGGCCCTGGTTGACGAGGTGATCGGGCGGAAGCCCACCCGTCACGAGGATCAGCCTCCGACGGCCGCGATTCCGCGCCGAAGTCTCAATGCGGAGCGTTTTTTCCCTTCGGCGCGCGAGGTGCTGACCCGGTTTGCGGATCATCCGGAGTGGATTGCCAACGGGTTTCGGCTGGCGGAACGGTGCGATGACGATGTGTTGCCCGGTCGCACCCGGTTGCCTGCTTTGTATCCGGATGACTCGGCCGCCCTGCGCGAACTGGTGGATGTGCGGGCGCGGGAGACGTACGGGTCGCTCTCGGGCCCGTTGCGGCACCGGTTGAATTACGAAACGGAGCGTATCTGTCGCCTGGGGTTTGCGACGCATTTCCTCGTTGCGTCGGACTTTTGCGAGTTTGCGCGTGGGCAGGAGATTCAGCTGAGTGGGCGGGGTTCGGTGGTCGATTCGGTGGTGGCGTACGTACTGGGCATGTCGCGGATTGACGCGATGAAGCACCAACTGCACTTCGACCGTTTTTTGCCGGAGGACGGGGCGAAGCGGCCAGATATCGACATCGACTTTGAGGCGCACCGACGCGATGACATTCGGAACTATCTGATTCAGAAGTACGGGGTGGAGCGGGTCGGTCAGGTGTGCGCGATCGGGGCCTACTGTACGCGGGGGATTATTCGTGAGGTGGGAAAGGCGATGGGGTTGCCTCCCGAGGCGATCACGTTTTTGGCGAAGCGGATTCACGGCGGGGTTCCGCCCGACCAGATGATCCAGGCGTTGCAGAAGAAGCCAGAACTCCGCGGGAGCAACATTCCGGTGGCCCGGTACCGGTGGATTTTTCGGCTCGCGAAGCAGTTGATGGATGTGCCGCGGGATATCCGGTGCCACTCCTCCGGGGTGGTGATCTCGGACGCGCCGCTATCGGAGACGGTGCCGGTGATGTGGAGTGCCTCGATGTGTCATCCCGATGACGCAGCCCCGGCGGAATCGGAGGCACTGCGGCTGATTCAATGGGACAAGCGCTCGGCCAAGTACTACTTCGACAAGTTCGACATCTTGTGCCTACGGGGGCAAGACGTGCTCTCGGGCACCGAAAAGCGGGTTCGGCAGGTGGACCCTTCGTTTCGCGCGACCTCGGTACCGAATGACGATCCCGAGACCTACCGTGCGTTCCGTGCGGGCGAGTTGATCGGGATCCCCCAGTCGGCTTCTCCCGCGATGCGGCAGGCGCATATCCGGCTTCAGACCGAGAATCTGGATGACGCCAGCCTGGTGCAGGCCGGGATTCGGCCGGGGGTGGGCGGGGCGGTCAAGATCAATGAGTTGATCGCACGGAGGCGCGGCAAGCCTTATGATTTTCTGCACGAAGATTTCCGGGCGATTCTCGGCCACACGTACGGCATCATCGTGTTTCAGGAGCAGGTCGATCAGCTGTTGCAAACCTTTGGTGGGTACAGCAGCGGCGAGGCGGAGGATATTCGCGATGCGATCCACAAGCGGCGGCGGGAGGACTTTGGCCAGCGGATTCGCGACGAGCTGATTCGGCGGGTGATGGAGCGCGGCTACGGGATGCAGGCGGCCGAGCAGGTTTTTGAATACGTCGCCGGGTTTAAGGGTTACGGTTTTGCCCAGGGTCACGCGTTGGCGTTTGCGGAGATTTCGATCCGCAGCGTGTACTGTCAGCAGAACTATCCGGCGGAATACTTCGCCGCGCTGCTTTCCTCGCAACCGGCGGGTTACTACGGGCCCTGCACCATTGCGAACGAGGCGCGCACGCGGGGGGTGGCGATGCTGCACCCCGACGTGAACCGGAGCCGGGCGGAGTTTACGGTCGAATCGATCCAGTCGGCGATCGACCCGAAGATCATCTTGCCGAACGCGGCGATTCGGGTGGGGCTAAGCCAGATACAGGGGTTGAATCGCGAGACCCAGGGGCGCATCGAGGCCAGTCCGGTGCGCGGGATCATTGACCCGCACGCAGGGGAGATCCGCTTTCGGAGTCTGTTCCACTTTGCGGAACTGATTCGCCCCAACCGGGACGAACTGGAGGCGATGATCCTGTGCGGTGCGTTCGACTCGCTTCACCCGAACCGGCGAGCGATGCTGTGGGCGATTCCGGACGCGATGGCGATGGCGCACCGGGCGCCGGCCACGCAGGCCGAGCTTCCGTTTGATACGCCGGACCCGATCCTTCCGAACGAGTTGGAGGACTTTAGCGGGGAGGAGAAATCGGTTTTCGAGCGGGAGATTCTCGGGCTGGATATTCACCATCACCTGATGGCGTATGAACGCGAACGGGTGGCGAGTCGGGGCGGCATCACTACGGCGACCGCCCGTCAATTGGAGGCTGGTCGGACGGCGGTGGTGGTGGGCAACCCGATTCGGCTACGGTTTCCGCCGACGGCGAGCGGCAAGCGGGTGGTGTTTTTTGATCTGGAAGATGAGACCGGGCTGCTGAATGTCACCTGCTTTGACAACACATATCAGCGCGATGGCCACGCGATCGTTTGCTCGCCTTACGTGACGCTACTGGGCGAGGCGCAAAACCGCGACGGGCACATCGCCTTTTTGGCTGAACGCGTGTTTCCTTACCGGCCGACCCTGCTGCAAGGTCAACGCCGGACCTTGCCGATTCCGGTGGCGGACTTTCTGGTTGGTTAACCGGAACGGTACGAGTGGCTGCCGGGCGAGTGGCAATGGCCGGGCGCGCGGGGTAAAAGCAAGTACGGCATGAAGAAACTCTGGGGCGGCGCCTTCAAAGAATCCACGTCGGAGCTCGTTGATCGGTTCGGTCAAAGCATCCACACCGATCTGAACTTTTGGCAAGAGGACATCATCGGCTCGGTGGCCCATGCCCGGATGCTCGGCGAGGTCGGGATCATCACGAAGGAAGAGGCCCAGACGCTGGTGGACGGGCTGGAGAAGATTCATGAGCAGGGTCCGAGCTACCTCAAGATGGATGTGGAGGACATCCACACCGCGATTGAGGCGCGGCTGTACGAACTGGTGGGCGATGTGGCGGGCAAGCTGCACACCGCCCGCAGTCGCAACGACCAAGTGGCCACCGACACCCGGCTGTTTGTTGTCAACGAAATCATTGCATTGCAGGACGACCTGAAGCACCTGCAACGGCTGCTATTGGACCTGGGCGAACGGTACCAATCGGCCCTGATGCCGGGTTATACCCACCAGCAACGGGCCCAGCCGATTACGCTCGGCTTTCATCTTTTGGCGCATTTTTGGGCGTTTCAGCGCCACGGTTGTCGGGCCGAGCGCATCTTGACCGTCACCAACTTCTGCCCACTGGGCGCGGCGGCGCTCGCGGGGACATCGTTTCCGATCGATCGGCAACAAACCAGCGACGAACTGGGCTTTATCGCGCCGATTCCGAATGCGCTGGACGCGACCTCGGACCGATCGTACATTCTGGATGCGCTGCACCTGTGCGCGCTCATCATGATCGACCTTTCGCGAATGAGCCAGGAGCTGATTCTGTGGTCGGGCAAGGAGTTCGGCTTTGTGAAGCTGGCCGACGCGGTGACGACCGGCTCGAGCATCATGCCGCAGAAGCGCAACCCGGACATGGCAGAGCTGATTCGGGGGCGCACGGCGCGTGCGCTGGCGAACTGGACGACGCTGGCGAGCGTGATGAAGGGGCTTCCGCTGGGCTATAACCGCGACACGCAAGAGGATAAGCCACCGCTTTTCGACAGCTTGCGCAAATGCCGCGACTCGATTGAGCTCATCGCGCTGATGCTGGAATCGGCGAACTGGCAGCTCGACCGGATGGCGGCGTGCACCTACGGCGATTTTTCGACGGCGACGGACCTCGCAGACTTTTTGGCGACCAGCGGGATTCCGTTCCGGCGGGCCCACGAGATGGTTGGCGCGGTGGTGCGGGCGTGCCACGAGCGGGGCATCGTCTTGGAGGATTTGACTCCGGAGCTACTGGACGAGATTGACGCGGAGATTCCGGTGGACGCGCTGAGCGTGTTGCCGGCGGCGGGTTCGGTGGCGCGGCGGAACTCGCTGGGGGCACCGGGACCGGACGCCATGGTTCAGCAGATCGCCCACGCCCGCCGTATCTTCGGCGAGCCGGGCTACAAGCATATCGCGTAAGTGTGCGCGGGTACCCGTAGCCGTATCGATGGCCAAGGTGTGCGAATGTGCGGATGCGTTTCGACAGTTAGGTCAGGATCCGCTTGCGGACGACCATCTCGATACTGTATTCGCCGTCGCTATGCAGGGATGGATCGGTAATGGTGTGTCCCTCGTCGCACGTTCGCAGGGAGATGATCTCGAGGGACTCGGCCGACAACGCACCGAGGACGAGCGGCTTCAGCCCGAGGGTAAACGGCAGGTCGTCATCTTCTGGCAGTAAGAAAAACTTATGGTCCCAATTCCAGATCGAGGGTAATTCTCGCCGCTTCTCATACAGGTCTCGGTGCGGCGCATAGAGGATGAGGTATCCGCCGGGCTTTAAGATTCGCCACCAGTTCTTGAGACCTAACGTCGCATTGGCGATATGTTCGAGGATGTGCGACGTGTAAACGAAGTCATAGGACTCGTTTGCGACGCCGTGCATAAAAGTCGCGTCGCCGTTGTCTTTGTCCCAGGTGTGGATGCCCGGGACCGGAAGGGCGTCTTCGCCATCGAAGGTATCGATACGGCCTACGCCAATATCGATCCCCTGGCCCTGACAGTAGGCCGCGTAGAATCCTTCGCGTTGGCGTCTCGGGTGAGCTTTTCTGGTTTCAGCCATATTCAGAAGCTTGTTGCACGGATGCGAATCCTCGCTAGTGGAAGGAAGATATGATCGTAAGTTTCTAGCGCGATGGTGCGCAACGTTGTCCCATCTTCGAGGTCGACTAAAGAAATTTTAGTCTCTAACCTGTTTCGATCGTACGTTTGCACCACGGCACGGCCGTTCCAGATTGAGCACAACGTTCCGGGAATTTGCCAAGAACGTTTGCGGGCGTCTAAATCAAACGCAGTGACGAGTTCCCGGCTTGGCCCGTGGGCTGGATGTTCGGTAAGCCCATTAATTAGCAACTGATTATGTTTGGTATCGGCAACGAGTGAAATCGGTCTTCCGAAATCTGATTCTTCCCGCCACGGAGACCCATTCGCGTTTGAGAAGACATACCCCTGTTGGTGGACGGCCGCAAAAGTATTGCCGTCGTCAAACCAAGCCGTCTGCCAATTATGCCTTGCGTCGGGTCGTCTCGTTTGCTTTATCTGCCTTCCGGTTGGCAGGGCAAAGGTTGTGATTGCGCTTACGCTGGCTTGTTGAACCAGCGTTGCCGCAGCATTGATAAACTGAAGATCGTCACGCCCACCGAGATCGATTTCAACATGACGGATAAGCCGGCCAGATTTTGCATTCACGACCCATAGGTGTTGATCGTACGCAAGCAACAAGGCCGATCCATCGCCGGACTGCTGCATCGTATAACCTTCGCTCGCTGGCGGAGGATTACCCTTTAGAGGCAGCCGGAATAAGCGTTTACCAGTTTGAGCATTCCATGCGCAGAGTTCCGGACTCAACGTGATCCGCTTGTTTCTGCGGTAGTAGCTGCCGGGTGGATAGAAGAGACCGAAGATTAACTTGCCGTCATTGCTAAACTGGCCATAAGAAGCATTGGCGATTGACATTGCTTCCTTTCCCGTCCGGAGGTCCCAAACCCGCATCGGCTCGAACCGCTCGTCGGGAACATACATGTCTGCCATGTATGGCACGTTATAACTCGTGATCAAGAGTTCGCCCGGTTGGGAAAGTTCCGCACGAACTAAGTACTTTCGGATCACAAACCGATAAAGCCTCCTTCCATCCAGCGCACTCCAGACCGTAGTGGCACCGAAGTTAGAAACTCCGACCAGGTATCGACCGTTGTAGTCCCACCGTGGATTGGTACGATTGATATCGCGCTGGATCGGCAGCGAATAGGCAGAAGAAGCCAGAAGGCTACATGCACAAGCAACGGCAAAGAATCGAGGATCCATTGTTACGACCTTAAATTGATGATCGTTTCGTCAAGTTGAATCTTGAATGCTTCTTGGCATACACCCAAGCTGATGCCAAAACAAACATGGGTATGGAATGCGATCTTGCAGATTATAGATCGGGATGTTTGGTACCATACGGCAAGATAGCCGACGTATGACGAGACAAAGTCATCCGGGTGCAAGCCCATTTCAGAGGTGGTCGGCCGAAGTTCGGAAGGTACAAACCTCGCCGTCAGTCTCATCGTAATGATATCTTTTAACTGTTCAGATGCAGCGTTGATGAATCGTCGCCCATCGTTGGGACGAGATTCCGTCGAGGCCGTGATACTGCAATCTGGAGGATAGGGGGGGAAGGGCGATCTGCCGGCATTTGGCCGTCCAGGGGCGCGCGCGGGATCAGCGGGCTCACCGCCGATAAACGGTAGTCCGCTGCTTCCGCTACTCCCGTAATCCAGTAGCGCCCAGCGATTGTTTGGCCCTAGATTCTGATTGTTGCGCACAGCCGTCTCAAACTCCCAAGCT